>JBIPNU010000367.1:0-3608 GCA_044370615.1 Burkholderiales bacterium | reverse complement strand
GCGACCGTGGTGGTGGCCATGTCGAGGTTGAACGGCGCATTGCGCGCCGCCGGTGCGGCCACCGAGATCGGGTTGGTGCCGAACACCGGCTCGGCGGCAAAGGTGGGCACCAGCGCAAGCCCGCGCGCCGAGGTGGTGGCGATGCCCAGGAGTCCGGCGCGCGCCGCCATGTCGCTGTAGTAGCCGGCCGCGCCGAAGTGCGCGGAGCGCCGCACCACGACCACGCCCACGCCGGCGCGCTTCGCCTTGTCGATGGCGAGATTCATGCCCTGGTGCGCTGGCACGTGGCCGAGACCGCCATCGGCATCGATCAGCGCCGAGACCGGCGTCTCGCGCACGACGCGGATATCCGGCTGCATGTTGAGCTTGGTGGCGAGCTGCTCCTGGTAGACCGGCAGCATCGACAGCCCGTGCGAGTCGATGCCGCGCAGGTCGGTCTCGGTGAGGATGTCGGCCGTGATGTTCGCGTGGTCCTCGCTCTGACCCCACGCGCGCAGGATGTTGTAGCTCTGCCGGCGAACCCGCTCGGCGGCGATGTACAGCATGACTCCTCCTCGCTCGATTGCGTTGCCGGCCGGCGTTCAGGTGCGCCGTGACCGGTCGGCGGTCGGCCCCGCCACTGCCGATAGGCTACCAGCCCAGCGCGTAGGCCGGTCGCCTGGGGTCGGCGCCGGCGCTGCGCACGCCGCTCGTCGGGTCGACCGCGATCGCGCACGGCGCCCCGGCAAGCCAGGTCCACTCCGGCCACCAGAATATCCGGTGCCCCAGGGCCTCCAGCGCCACCCCGGTCTCGCGCGCCACGCGCCCCTCGAGCGCGAGCTGGCCCGGGAAGTAGGCGTGCGGCTCGAACGAGCCCGGGAAACTGTAGCTCGAGAAGCGCGGTGCCTCGATCGCCGCCTGCGGATCCATCCCGAACAGCACGACGTTGAGGAACACCTGCGCCATCGCCTGGCACTGCACGTCGCCACCGGGGGACCCGAGCGGCATGAACACGCGGCCTTCGCGCAGCACGATCGCCGGGTTGGGCGTGAGCCGCGGGCGCACGCCGGGCCCGACGCTCGCCCGGTAGCGCGGGTCGGCCCAGGACTGCGTGCCGCGTCCGGAACACACGAAACCCAGCCCGGGCACCAGCGGCGAGTTGTTCGACCCGTCCGAGGGCGTCACCGAGAACGCGTTGCCGTGACGGTCGACCACGCAGGCGTACGAGGTGTCGCCCAGCGGCGTCTTGTCGGCCGGCTCGGGCACCGGCATCGGCGCGAGCCTCGCGTCGCCCTCGCCGCGCGGATCGCCCGGGGGCGGCATCTCGGGCCAGGCGACGTCGGGCCGGATGAGGGCGGCGCGCTCGCGCGCGTACTCGGCCGACATCAGCGCCTCGATCGGCACGTCGACGAAGCGCGGGTCGCCGAAGAAGTGGTGGCGATCGGAGAAGGCGAGCTTGAGCGCCTCGGTCACGGTGTGGATGTAGCGCGCGGAGTTGTGCCCCATCGAGGCGAGATCATGGCCCCGCAGCAGGTTGAGGGTCATCGGCAGTACCGGCCCCTGGCACCAGGGGCCGCAGGCGTGTACCTCGTAGCCGGCGAAGGTGGTGCTCACCGTGGGCTCGAGGCGCACGCGATAGCCGGCAAGGTCGTCCGCGTCGAGGAAGCCGCCCGACTCCTGCTGGAAGCGCACGATCGCCGCGGCGATGTCGCCACGATAGAAGGCCTCGCGCGCGGCCTGCAGGCCGGCCACGCGCCCGCTGCGCGCGGCCGCCGCACGCTCCTCGTCGGCGAGGTACTGGAGCGACCGCGCGAGGTCGGGCTGGCGGAACACTTCCCCCGGCCGCGGCGGCCGGCCCTCGGGAAAGAAGACCGGCCAGCTCGACGGATAGCGCCGGTACGAGGCCTCGTTCTCGACCAGGAACTCGCACATCAGCGCATGCAGCGGGAAGCCCTCGCGCGCGAATCGGATCGACGCGGCCGCGACCTCGCCGAAGCTCATCGTGCCGTGCAACTCCAGCGCGGTCAGCCAGGCATCCGGCGCGGCCGGCACGATCGAGCGCAGCGCGGTGGCCGGGATGCGTCCGCCGTGGTGGCGCATGAAGTAGTCGGGCGTGATGCGCGCGGGCCAGGTGCCCAGGCCATCGATCGAGGTGATCGCTCCGGTGTCGGCGCGATAGATCATGATCGGTGCCACGCCGGCGAAGCTCACCTTGTCCGGCTGGGTCACGCCCAGCGCGATGCCCGCAGCCACCCCGGCGTCGATCGCGTTGCCGCCCGCCTCCAGCACCTCGAAGGCCGCCTGAGCGGCGAGATAATGGCCGGCGGCCACCGCATGGCGCGTGCCCATCACCGGGGGTCGGGTCGTCTGCATGGCTTCCTCCTCGATCGGGGCGTGGCGCGCCTGCCAGGCCTTCCAGGGCTGCAGGCGCAGCCCGCCCGAGCCGCATTATCCCGCCGCTGGGTCGCCGCGTGCGACGCGCGGGCGCCCGCAAGCGGCCACCGCGGCGAGCACCAGCAGGTCCAGCACCGCATAGAACGCGCCCGCGGCGAACGGCGGATTGGCCGAGGACAGCCCGGTTCCGGGCACCTGTGCCCGCCAGGTCCAGGCCCCCACCGCCGTACCGTACAGTTCCATCGCCAGCGCGAGCGCGAACATCACCGCGTAGAGCGGCCGATCGCGCCCCACGAGCATGCACGCCACGAACAGCGCGAACAGCGCGATACCCAGCGCATCCCGGTCGAGCGCGAGACAGGCAACCGTCCACGCCGCACCGGCAGCGCAGACCGCCGGCACCGCGTACGAGACCGCACGCGAGCGCAGCGCGAGCAGGCCGAGCGTCATCAGCAGCGCGTGGCCGGGCGGGACGTACAGCGGCAGGTTGCCGAAGCGGTAGTCGTACAGCCCCCACACCAAGGCGAGCACGGCCTCGCCGGAGCCGGCGATCAGCGTGCACAGCACCAGCGAGCGCCGTTCGGCCCGGCCACCGGCTCGATACAGCCAGCCCCACAGCAGCCAGGCCCAGGCGCTGGCCGCGTGCTGCCCCGGCGCGCCGAAGGCCGCCTCGAGCGCGAGCCCGCCGACGATCACCGCGACGATGTGCAGGGCCGCGCCGCGTGGCGGGCGCATCCAGAGCGTAGGGGCGGCAACGGCCCGGGCCTTGCCGGGGGCGATGAGCACCGGTGCCCCGGTCGCCTCGGCTACCGCGCGCGGGTTCATCGCAGCCGGGGGCGGCGGGCCCGTGACCTTCGTCGGCCCGCGGCGGCGGGGCATCGCGCCTGCCCCGGCTCGGCGCGGAAGATGCCGCACGCATGCGCCCGCTCGCGGCGGCCGCCACCGGCCGCCGCGTGCGGGACGCCGGCGTGGCCGGCGGGCGTGCGGGACGCCCCGACAGATCCGGGGCGTGTGAACCTCACCGGCATGGCCGTGCAGTCGTCTGGCCCGGGCCCTCGGGACCGAGCGATGAAGGAAGTCCGGGCCGACGCAAGGAGCGCGGTCACCACCCACCCGCGGCGGCTCGATCCGGAGCGCGCGAAGTATAGCGACCTCGCGCGCGTTGCCCGTCCCGCCCCGATTGGCTAGCATGCGCCGACCCTGAGCGGGCGGGGGGGGGCCCCGCCCCCCCCCCC
>JBIPNU010000366.1:0-3616 GCA_044370615.1 Burkholderiales bacterium | reverse complement strand
CACCGGCACGCCGGGGGCCAGCGACACCGCGGACACCCCCGCGCAGGACTCGTTGGAGACCACCTCGAAGTGATAGGTCTCGCCGCGAATCACCGCCCCCAGCGCGATCAGCGCGTCGTAGCGGCCGCTGCGCGCGAGACGCTGCAGCACCAGCGGGATCTCCAGCGCGCCGGGCACGCTGCAGCAGGTAACCTGCGACGCATCGACGCCCAGCCGCGCCAGCTCGTCGAGGCAGGCGGCGCGCTCGGCCTCGCCCACCGTTTCGTTGAAGCGCGCCTGCACCACGCCGATGCGCAGTCCCGCGCCCTTCAGGTCGGGTTCGAGCCATCGCACGCCGCTGGGCTTCGCATCGGTCATCGCGCAGTCTCCATCAGGGTGCCGTCCGCGGTCGCGGTCGATGCGGCCAGCGGATCGCGGCTGCCGCCTTGCCCGTCGGGCAGCAGGTAGCCGGTGACTTCGAGATCGAAGCCGGTCATGCTGGGCATGCGCCGCGGCTGCGCCAGCACCCGCATCCGGGTGATGCCCAGCTGGCGGATGATCTGCGCGCCGATGCCGTAGTCGCGCAGGTCCATGCGGCGGCGGGCGCCGGCCGGGGCGCTGCCGATCGCGCGCTCGAGCAGCTGCTCGGCACCCTCAGGACGATGCAGCAGGATGATCGCCCCGCAGCCTGCGGCAGCCACGGCCTGCATCGCGGCGTGCACGTTCCACGAGTGGGTGGCGCTTCCCGAGTCGAGCAGGTCGATCAGCGAGATCGGCTCGTGCACGCGCACCAGCACCTCGTCGCCTGACCGCGGCTCGCCGCGCACCAGGGCGAGGTGGGTGGCGGTGGCAAGCCGGTCGCGGAAGGTGACGAGCCGGAACGGCCCGTGGGGCGTGTCGATCATCCGCTCGCCGGCGCGCTCGACCAGCGACTCGGTGCGGCTGCGGTAGTGGATCATGTCGGCGATGGTGCCGATCTTCAGCCCGTGCTCGGCCGCGAACACCTCGAGGTCTGGCAGGCGCGCCATCGTGCCATCGTCCTTGAGGATCTCGCAGATCACCGACGCGGGCATGAGTCCGGCCATCTGCGCGAGATCGCACCCGGCCTCGGTGTGCCCGGCGCGAACCAGCACGCCACCCGGCTGGGCGCGCAGCGGGAAGATGTGCCCGGGCTGGACGATGTCGGCGGGCGAGGCGTCCGCGCGCACCGCCGTGCGCACGGTGTGCGCTCGATCGTGCGCCGAGATGCCGGTGGTCACCCCCTCCGCCGCCTCGATCGACAGCGTGAAGTTGGTGCCCATCGGCGAGCGGTTGTCGCGCACCATCAGGGGCAGGGCGAGCTGGCGGCAACGCTCCTCGGTGAGCGTGAGGCAGATCAGGCCGCGACCGTAGCGGGCCATGAAGTTGATCGCCTCGGGCGTGACGTACTCGGCCGCCATCACGAGGTCGCCCTCGTTCTCGCGGTCTTCCTCGTCGACCAGCACGACCATGCGGCCAGCCCTGATTTCGGCGACGATCTCGGCGGTCGAACTGATGGGCATGGGTCGTTGGATCGTGAATGGGGGCGGCGGCCAGCGTCTCGCGTTGCGACGGCGCGGATCGGCGTGCGGCCCGGATTATCGCCCGGAAACCCGGATGTCGACCGGACCGGCGAGCGCGCCCGCAGCGTGCAGCCGCGCCACGTAGCGGGCCATGAGGTCGGCCTCGAGGTTGACCCGGCTGCCGGCCTGCAGGTCACCGAGGGTGGTCATCGCCAGCGTGTGGGGAATGAGGTTGACCTCGAACACGGTGCTCCCGCCGCCCTCGCCCGCCGGCTCGTCGCGCACCGTGTTGACCGTCAGGCTCACGCCGTTGACCGCGACCGAGCCCTTGGGCGCGATCAGCGCGCCGAGCGTGGCGGGCGCGGCGACCGCGAGCCGCCAGCTCTCGCCCACGGCGACGAACTCGCGCACGGTGCCCACGCCGTCGACATGGCCGCTGACGAGGTGGCCGCCCAGCCGGTCGGACAGCCGCAGGGCCTTCTCGAGGTTGACCCGTCGTCCGGCATCGAAGCCGGCGGTACGGGCGATCGACTCGAGCGAGACGTCGAAGCTCGCCACCGCGCCGTCGATCGCCACCACGGTGAGGCAGCAGCCGTCGACCGCGATGCTGTCGCCGAGCGCGACGTCGACCAGGCCCAGGCCCGCGGTGTCGATCTCGACCCGCACGCCCGCCGGCCCGGCCCCCGGCGGCGCAGGGAGGGGCTCGCGCGAGCGCAGGGTACCGACGGCGCTGATGATCCCGGTGAACATGAGGCCTCTCCGATGCGGGCCGGCGGGCGACCGGCGGGAGCGCGATTGTCCGTCCCGGCGCGCCCGAAGGGCGCGGTGCCGGGGACTGTCCGCGCGCAGGCGAGTCGCGCCGGCAGGCGCCCGGCGCGTCCGGGTCAGCCGCAGGCCGGCGGCGAGAGCAGGCGCGCGCGAAGCCGGAGGTCCTCGCCGATGCGCTGCGCATCGACGAAGGCCAGCCGCGCCTGCTGGTCGAGTCGGGTCATCTCCGGCAGGTCGAACATGCCGATGCCACGCTCGCCGACCAGTCCCGGCGCGACGTAGAGCAGCAGCTCGTCGATGCAGCCCGCGGCGAGCAGGGCACCATTGAGCCGTGTCCCGGTCTCCACCAGCACCTCGTTCAGGTCGCGCCGCGCGAGCTCGGCGAGCATCCCGGGAAGGTCGACCTTGCCCCGGGCGTCGGGCAGCACGACAACCTCCGCGCCGCGCGCCTGCAGCGCCGCGCGGGCTGCGGGTCGATCGACCGCGCAGAAGACCAGCGCGCGGCCGCGCGCGAGCACGCGGGCGGCCGGGTCGAGCGCAAGCGAGGAGTCCACGATCACCGGCAGCGGCTGGCGCGGGGTGTCGATCGCGCGCACGGTGAGCTGCGGGTCGTCCTGGCGCACCGTGCCGATGCCGGTGAGCACCGCGCAGGCGCGCGCGCGCCAGGCATGACCATCGGCGCGGGCCGCCTCGCCGGTGATCCACTGGCTCACCCGGTTGGCGAGGGCGGTGCGCCCGTCGAGGGTGGCGGCCACCTTGAGCCGCATCCACGGCCGGCCCCGCTCCATGCGCGAGACGAACCCCTCGTTGAGCTCGCGCGCCTGCGCCTCGAGCAGCCCGCACCCGGTGGCGATGCCCGCCGCCTGCAGCCGCAGGAGTCCCTCGCCACGCACGCGCGGATTGGGGTCCTGCATCGCGGCGACCACCCGCGCCACGCCCGCGGCGATCAGCGCGTCGGCGCACGGCGGGGTGCGGCCGTGATGGCTGCAGGGCTCGAGCGTCACGTAGACGGTCGCCCCGCGCGCCCGTTCGCCGGCCGCGCGCAACGCCACCACCTCGGCGTGAGGTCCGCCGGCGACCTCGTGCCAGCCCTCGCCGGCAACCTTCCCGGCGGCATCGACGATCACGCAACCCACCCGAGGATTGGGCGTGGTGGTGTTCAGGCCGCGCGCGGCAAGCGCCAGCGCACGCGCCATGAGCTCGCGGTCGCGCACGTCCGCCGGCCCTTCGACCGGCGACACCGCTCGCGGGTGGCTCAACTGCGCCCCCGCCGGCCCGGCGTGCGCTGTACCTCGGCGATCGCGTCGCGGACGTCATCCACGTCCTTG
>JBIPNU010000365.1:0-3619 GCA_044370615.1 Burkholderiales bacterium | reverse complement strand
CCGGGGCCGTGACAGGGCGCCGCCGCCGCGGGGCAGGCGACTCGGGGCTTGCGGGCGCGGCAGGCGCAGTCGCCGGAGTCCCGCGCGACTCGACCATGACCAGACCGGAACCGGCCAGCAGCGCATGGGGGTCGACCGGCGCGGCGGCCTCGCTGCGAGGGGCAACCGGCACCGGGGCGGGCTCGCTCGCCGGGGCCCGTGCCGGGGCTGCCGAGGCCGCGGGAACTGCAGGCGCTGCGGGGGCTGCGGGTATCGAGGGCAACGCGACAGGCGCAGCCATCGGCGGCACGGGAGCCGGCGCGGCTGGCGTATCGATCGCGGACGCCTGTACCGGCGCGACAGCGGGCGAAGGCGTCGCCGCGGCGACCGGAACAGCGGCTGTCGGGGCAGACGCGGGTTCGGCGCTCGCAGCAGGCGCGCCGGTCGCCGCACTCGACGGCGCGACCGCCGCCGGCCTGGTGTCCGCCGAGGACGTGTCGACCTGGTCGTTCGTCTCGTCGCCGGGCAGGGCCTGGCGACCGCCACCGCCGCGACGTCCGCGACGCCGACGACCACGTCCCTCGCGTGCCTGGGTGCCGTTCACATCCGCGCCTGCCTCGGTCATGTCCACCGAATCGACCGTCGACACGCCGTTGGCCGCCGCGGTCGCGTCCTGGGCGGCCGCGGCCGGGCGAGTTCGGGGCGGGCGACCGGACTCGTCACGGGCCGGGCGACCGTCGCGACGGCGCTCGCCTCCTGCGGCCGGGGCTGCATCGGCCGTTCCGATGGCACGCGCGTCTTCGCGCGGCCCACGTCGATCCGCACGAGCGGGCCGTTCGGCACCCTCGTCGCGCGCCGCTCGCTCGCCGCGCGGAGCGCCGCGCGGTCCGCGCTCGCCGCGCTCGCCACGTTCGCCGCGTTCGCCACGTTCCCCGCGCGCCCCACGATCGCCCCGACGGCGCTCGCCATCGCGCGAACGACCGTTACGGGCCTCTCCGGCAGGCGGCGTCGGCGCGGGCGCGGCCGGTGCCGCGGCTGCCGCGGGCTCGGCCGGCTTGCTGCCACCCAGCCAGCCGAAGATCTTGTCGAACAGCGAACGGGAGGGCGCCGGGGCCGGCGCGGCACTCGCCTGGACCGGCACCGGCGCGGGTGCGGCCACCGGAGCGGGCGGCGGGGCCTCGGGCGTGATGCCCTGCACGGCAGCCTGCGGGCGCTGCGGGCGCTCGGCCGGCAGTCCGGGCAACCCCTCGGGCGCCTCCGGTGCCTCGACCATGCGGTAGCTGGGCGCGGGCGGCTCCGACGCATTGAGTTCGTCGTGACGCAGGCGGGTGATCGTGTAGTTCGGCGTCTCGAGGTGCGAATTGGGAACCACGACGATCGTGACCTTCTGGCGCAGCTCGATGCCCTGGATGTCCTGGCGCTTCTCGTTCAGAAGGAACGTGGCCACGTCCACCGGTACCTGCGCGTGCACCGCGCCGGTGTTCTCCTTCATCGACTCCTCCTGCAGGATGCGCAGGATGTGGAGCGCGGTGGATTCGATGCCGCGCACGAAGCCGGTGCCGTGGCAACGCGGGCAGGGGATGTGCGCGGACTCGCCCAGCGAGGGTCGCAGGCGCTGGCGCGAGAGTTCCATCAGGCCGAAGCGGGAGATCTTGCCCATCTGGACGCGCGCGCGATCGACATGCAGCGCATCGCGCAGGCGGTTCTCGACCTCTCGCTGGTTGCGCGCCGACTCCATGTCGATGAAGTCGATCACGATCAGCCCGCCGAGGTCGCGCAGGCGCAACTGGCGGGCGGTCTCGTCGGCCGCCTCGCAGTTGGTGTTGAACGCGGTCGTCTCGATGTCCGAGCCGCGGGTGGCTCGGGCAGAGTTGACGTCCACCGACACCAGCGCCTCGGTGTGGTCGATCACGATCGCTCCGCCCGAGGGCAGGTTGACCGTGCGCGAATAGGCGGTCTCGATCTGGTGTTCGATCTGGAAGCGCGAGAAGAGCGGGACATCGTCGCGATAGTGCTTGATCAGGCCCATGTTGGTGGGCATCACCGCCGCCATGAAGGCGCGCGCCTGATCGTAGATGTCGGCGGTGTCGACGAGGATCTCGCCGATGTCGGCGCTGAAGTAGTCGCGGATCGCGCGAATGACCAGGCTGCTCTCGAGATAGATCAGCGAGGGCGCGGACTCGCGGCGCGCGGCCGATTCGATGGCCTCCCAAAGCCGCAGCAGGTAGGCGAGGTCCCACTGCAGTTCCTCGAGCGTGCGCCCGATGCCTGCGGTGCGCGCGATCACGCTCATGCCCTGCGGCACGTCGAGCTGGGCGACCAGGTCGCGCAACTCGTTGCGGTCCTCGCCTTCGATGCGCCGCGACACCCCGCCGCCGCGCGGGTTGTTGGGCATCAGCACCAGATAGCGACCGGCGAGGCTGATATAGGTCGTCAGCGCGGCGCCCTTGGTGCCGCGCTCGTCCTTGTCCACCTGGACGATGACTTCCTGGCCCTCGCGCAGGACGTCCTGGATGCGGGCCCGGCCGCCCTCGACGTCAGCGCCGTTGCGGAAGTTGGCCTTCGCGATCTCCTTGAACGGCAGGAACCCGTGGCGGTCCGCGCCATAGTCGACGAAGGCGGCCTCGAGGCTGGGCTCGACCCGGGTGATCGTGCCTTTGTAGATGTTGCTCTTGCGCTGTTCCTTGCCGGCGGTCTCGATGTCGAGGTCGATGAGTTTCTGACCATCGACGATCGCGACGCGAAGCTCTTCGGCCTGCGTCGCGTTGAAAAGCATGCGTTTCATGGATTACGACTCCCGCGATCGATGACGCGGTCGCACGAATCCGAGCGGGCCGGGCGGGCGAGGGGTCTCGAACCGTCGCGGCAGGGGTCTGGGCTGTGGGTCTCGTACCTTGGGTCGGTGATACGCCCTGGGCACCGGTCCGGAGCCCGGGCAGACCGGGCAGGGAGCGGCGTTGGCGGGCAAGGAGGGGACTTTCGGGGACCGGCTCGGGTTCCACGTCGGCCAGCCGGGCGACTGGACAGTCGCCTGCAGGCAGTGCCGATGGGCGTGATCGATCGAGTAACATCGCTGCTGAGGAGGGCAGGTGAGCGACAGTAACCTGCGGGCCGCGGACTCCTGAGCCCCGGGGCGTCGAACGTGCCATGATGGCAAACGCGCGCCGCAGTCGGGCAGGGTCGTTGGCGCCGCTGCGCGATGCCCGGGCGCTGACCTGTTCGGGTCGACCCTGTCCGGCGGCCGCGCAGCCGCATCCAGAACTTGATGTATCACCGCGGCGCCGCTTTGTCCAGTCGGGCAGGCGAGCCTAAACGCTTGATCGAACAAGGAGTCTGTCCGTGAATGTGGCCCGGATCCGGGCGGAAGGCACCTCCCTGCGCCCGATCGACCCGAGCGACGCGAAACCTGCTGTACGGATTGAAATCGTTGACGAATCAAGCACTCAGCAGCGACTCGACAACTATCTTCTCAAGGTCCTGAAGGGCGTCCCGAAGAGCCATGTCTATCGCCTTTTGCGGCGCGGGGAGGTCCGGGTCAACGGACAGCGCGCCCAGCCCGAGCGCCGACTGGTCCTCGGCGACCTGGTCCGGATACCGCCTGTCAGGACCGGACCATCCGCGGCGCCAGGGGCGGGCGGTA
>JBIPNU010000364.1:0-3620 GCA_044370615.1 Burkholderiales bacterium | reverse complement strand
CGGCCGCCGACCTGCACGCCTCGGCCGCCTATCGCCGCAACCTGGTCGGCGTACTGGTCGAGCGAGCGCTCGCGCGCGCCTGCCCGCCCCCGTATTCCCGTCGCGAGGCCGCCTGATGAAAGTCGAATTCACCGTCAACGGCCAGTCGGCCTGCGCCGAAGTCGAGCCGCGCACCACCCTTTCGCTGTGCCTGCGCGATCACCTGCGCCTCACCGGCACCCATGTCGGCTGCGAGCACGGCGTGTGCGGAGCCTGTACCGTCATCGTCGATGGCGAGGCGGTGCGCTCCTGCCTCACGCTCGCCGTGCAGGTCGAGGGCCGCGCGATCACGACGGTCGAGGGCCTCGCCCACGGCGAGGAACTCTCCCCGCTGCAGGCGGCGTTCCGCCGACACAACGCGTTGCAGTGCGGCTTCTGCACGCCGGGCATGCTCACCACCGCGCACGCGCTGCTCACCGAGGAGCCGGACGCGGACGAGGCGCGCGTGCGCGAAGTGCTGTCGGGCAACCTCTGCCGCTGCACCGGGTACATCCCGATCGTGCACGCAGTGCTCGATGCGCGCGTGGCCTACGGCGGCCCGGCCTGGTCCGGCGACACGCACGGCCACGCGGCCGACGGGGAGGCGCGGTGATGGGCGATCGTGCACCCGATCTCGCGCCCGAGCGCGTGGCGGACGGAAAACCCTTCATCGGCAGGCCGATCCAGCGGGTCGAGGACCTGCGCCTGCTGCGCGGACGTGGCCGCTACGCCGACGACGTCGCCCTTCCCGGCATGCTGCATGCAGCGATGCTGCGCAGTTCGGTCGCCCACGCGCGGCTGCGCGGCATCGACGCCTCCGCCGCGCTGGCCCTGCCCGGCGTGCACGCGGTCATCACCGGCGAGGATGTCGCCCGCGCCTGCGCGGGGGCGGTTCCGCGGATTCCGCTGCGACTGCAGCCGCTCGAGTGCATGGAGCCGTACCGCCAGCCGGCGATCGCTGCCGATCGCATCCGCCACGTGGGCGAGGTGCTGGCGGTGGTGGTCGCCGATTCCCTCGCCATCGCCGAGGACGCCCTCGAGCGGATCGAGGTCGATCTCGAACCGCTGGCGGTCGTCGCCGACTGGCGCGCTGCCGAAGCGGGCGCTTCGCTGCTGTTCGAGGGCACCACCACCAACCGCGGGGTCACCTTCCGCGCCACCCGCGGCGATGCTCTGGCCGCCTTCGCGGCCGCCGCCCACGTGCAACGCGAGCACTTCTCGATGCAGCGCCAGGCGCCGGTCACGATGGAGGCGCGCGGCGTGGTGGCCGAATGGCAGCCCGACGGCGAACGCATCGTGGTCCATGGCGCCGCGAAGGTGCCCTTCTTCAACCGCCGCGCGAGCGCGGCGATGCTCGGCCTCGAGCCCTCGCGCATGGACTTCATCGAGGGCGACACCGGGGGCAGTTTCGGTGCCCGCGGCGAGTTCTACGTCGAGGACTTCCTGGTCCCGTTCGCCGCGCGCGAATTGCGGCGCACGATCAAGTGGATCAGCGACCGGCGCGAGGACCTGATGACCATGGCGCAGTCGCGCGAGTGCGAGGCCGACCTCGAGATGGCCTTCGCCGCCGACGGCACCATCCTCGCCGTGCGCGGCACCGCCTGGTGCGATCTCGGCGCCTATCCGCGCACCAACGGGCTGATCCAGCCCCGCAACATCCCGCAGTTCCTGACCGGCCCGTACCGGATCGAGGCCGTGGACATCGCCTCGCACGTGCTGTTCACCAACAAGGGGCCTGCGGGCACCTACCGTGCCCCGGGACGCTTCGAGACGGCGATCTTCTGCGAGCGCCTGCTCGAGCGCGGCGCGCAGGCGCTCGGGCTCGACCCCAACGAGGTCCGGCGCCGCAACCTGCTCGTCGCCGCCGACATGCCGTGGCACTTCGCCGACTGCGCGCCCTCGGCGCCCCCCACCTCGGGCCAGACCGAGACCGACAGCGGAGACTACCGGGAGCTCTTCGAGCGCTGCCTCGCCGAGTTCGACTGGGCGGGACGCCAGTCGGTGCAGGGGAAGCTCATCGACGGGCGCTATCACGGGCTGGGCAGCGCCTGCTTCATCGAGGGGGGCGCCGCCGGACCTCGCGAAAACGCCCGGATCGAACTCGCCGCGGAGGGCCGCATCCGGCTCAGCGTGGGCTCCACCTCGGTCGGACAGGGCCTGGAGACCTCGCTTGGCCAGATCGCCGCCGACGCGCTCGGCGTGCCGATGTCGGCGATCGATCTGCTGCACGGGTCCACCACCCTGCTGGACGAGGGCTTCGGCTCCTACCACTCGCGCTCGACCGTCATGGGCGGGTCGGCCATCATCGACGCCGCGGGCAAGTTCAAGGCCGCGCTGCGCGAGCTGGCGGCCGTCTACCTCGAATGCCTGCCCGAGCAGGTCGAGCTGCACGGCACCGAGGCGCGCTCGCCGCGCGGGCGGGCGGTCGGGTTCGCCGAGCTCGCGCGCCACGAGACGGTCCGCGTCGAGGGCAGCTTCGCCAACCACCACCACACCTACGCCTACGGCGCGGCCTGCGCCCACGTCGCGGTCGATCCGCGCACCGGGCATGTCGAACTGCTCGACTATCTCGTGGTCGAGGACGTCGGGCGCGCGATCAACCCGCTGCTCGTCCATGGGCAGCTGATCGGCGGCACCGTCCAGGGCATGGGCGGGGTCTGCCTCGAGCAGATGGTCTACGACGCCGAGGGCCAGATGCTCAGCGGCACGCTGGCCGACTACCTGCTGCCCACGGCGACCGACTATCCGCGGATCCGCGGCCTCACCTTCGAGGCCTATCCCTCCCCGATCAACCCGATCGGGGCCAAGGGCGCCGGGGAAGGCGGCACCATCGTCGTGGGCGCGGTGATGCTCAACGCGATCGCCGCGGCGCTGGGTTCGTTCGGCGTCAACCCGGTCGCGCTGCCGCTGTCGCCTTCACGCCTGTGGGAAACCCTCGAAGCGGCCCGAGGCGCAGTGAAGTAAGCTCGGGGTCCACCCGCCGACCGGTGTCGGCGGGCCCGTTCGATCGCGCCGATCCCGCGTGGGCCTGGCCGACGCCCGGCAGTGGCTGCCGGTGCCGGCGCGAACGGTTCGCCGCGCCGGCCCTGCCGTCGGCGCATTCCGACCCCCACGGGCGCGGCCTGCCACCCGCCCGTCGCCGCAGGAGAGTCTCGATGCCCACCGCGCCCTCGCGCTCGCCCGTCACTCGCCGCGCCGCCCTCGCAGCGGCTGCCGCAGGCGCGCTGGCGCCGCTGCTGCCGCGCTCGGCCCTCGCGCAGTCGCCGAAGTTTCCCTCGCGCCCGGTCAGGATGGTCGCGGCCTTCGCGCCGGGCGGGGCGCTCGACCTCAACGCGCGCATCGCCGCGCAGGCGATCCAGGAACAGCTCGGGGGCTCCGCGGTGGTCGAGAACCGCGCTGGCGCCTCCGGCGTGATCGGCACCGAATTCGTCGCGCGCGCAGCACCCGACGGCCACACCCTGCTGCTGGGCGCCGCCGGCACGCATGGCATCAATCCCGTGCTCCAGAAACTGCCCTACGACCCGGTGCGCGACTTCACGCCGGTGTCCCTGGTCTCGTTCGTGCCGCACGTGCTGGTCGTCAACCCGTCGCTGCCGGTGACC
>JBIPNU010000363.1:0-3625 GCA_044370615.1 Burkholderiales bacterium | reverse complement strand
CATCGGCGCCGCGCTCGTCGCCCGCGCAGCCGCGGACGGGCACACCCTGCTGCAGATCAACAACAACCACACGGTGAACGTCACGCTCTACCGCAGCCCGGGCTACGACCTGATGCGCGACTTCCAGCCGGTTTCGACGCTGGCGTTCTCTCCCTATGTGCTGGTGGTACACACGTCCCTGCCGGTGAAGAGCCTCGCCGATCTGATCGGGCTCGCGCGCAAGCGCCCTGGCGCGATCACCTACGCGACAGCGGGGGCCGGCAGCGGCACGTTCATGTCCGCGGAGCTCTTCCGCAGCCAGGCCCGGCTCGACATGCTGCACGTCCCCTATGTTGGCGGAGGTCCGGCGCTTGCATCGGTCATTGCAGGCGAAACCCTGCTCTACGGGGCGCCGCTGTCGACCGCGCTCCCGCACCTGAAGTCCGGGCGACTGCGGGCGCTGGCGGTGACCAGCGCAAAGCGCGTGCCATTGCTACCGGCCGTGCCCGCCGTGGGCGAGTCGATCCCGGGTTTCGAGTTCAATGCTTGGGCTGCGATCCTGCTGCCGGTCAGGACTTCGCCGGAGATCGCGGCCACCGTGCACCGGGCGACGGGGCGCGCGCTTGGCCGTCCCGAGCTGGCGCGACGCCTGGGCGAACTGGGCTATGTCGTCGCGCCGGATGGACCCGCCGAGTTGTCCGCCTTCATGCGTGCCGATATCAGTCGAATGGCCACCCTGATCCGCGAGAACGGGCTGACCACCCAGTAGTGCCCGACCTCGCTATCGCACGCCGGCCAGCAGCGTCTCGCTGGGAATCCTCGGGCCCTCGGGCAACCGCTTGATCATTCGGAGGCGGATTCCCCGCTTGCAATCGGGCACTCCGAAAACGCGACTGCTGGATCCGATGAGCGGTTCGCCGTCACGACGCGTCATGCCCGCCTGCTCCATCCGCAAGCGGATTGCCTCGACGGGATCCAGCGGGCGGAAATCATGATGCTGGCGCTCGCAGGGATCGATCGGGGCGACGATCACCTCGTGCTCGTCAGCCTTTGCGCTACCTCTTGGCAGAACCTGTAGCCGTACCCTTCGCTCAGTCGTCCTTCAGCACGTCGCGGCTGCGGTTGACCGACGGGATCACGATCAGCAGCAGGAGCAGCGCCGCGCAGACGAGGAAGGCGAGGCTTATCGGGCGCTGCAGGAACACCCAGGCATCGCCGCCGGACACCAGCATCGCCCTGCGCAGGTTCTCCTCCATCCGGCTGCCCAGCACGAAGCCCAGCACCAGGGGCGCGGGCTCGCACCCGAACTTGATGAACAGCCAGCCCAGCACCCCGAACCCCAGCATGAACAGGATCGATTGCGGCGAGTTGGTGAGCGAGTAGACGCCGATGCAGCACAGCAGGAGCACGACCGGATAGAGCAGCCGGTAGGGGACCTCGAGGATCTTCACCCAGATGCCGATCAGCGGCAGGTTGATCACCAGCAGCAGCGCATTGCCGATCCACATGCTGGCGATCAGCCCCCAGAACAGCTCCGGCTGGTCGGTCACCACCTTCGAACTCGGCACGATGCCGTGGATCATCATCGCGCCGGCCATCATCGCCATCGTCGCATTCGACGGCAGGCCCATGGTGAGCAGGGGAATGAACGCAGTCTGCGACCCGGCATTGTTGGCCGACTCCGGACCCGCGACGCCCTCGATCGCTCCCTTGCCGAAGCGCGACGGATCGCGCGCGACCTTCTTCTCCAGCGTGTACGCCGCGAACGCCGCCAGCATGCCGCCACTGCCCGGCAGCACGCCCAGCGCCGAGCCCAGCAGCGTGCCTCGGCCCACGGCGGGAGCCGATCGGCGCCACTCCTCGCGCGTCAGCCACGCCCGTCCGATGTTGCGAATCGCTATCGGCTGCCCCTGGTTGAGACGGCGCTCGAGGTTCGCCAGCACCTCGGCCACGCCGAACATGCCGGTGGCGAGGATCACGAAATCGATGCCATCGGCCAGCATCGGCACGCCGAACACGTAGCGCTGGGCCCCGGTGTTGACATCGGTCCCCACCAGGCCGAGCAGCAGCCCGAGCATCACCATCCCGATCGCCTTGACCACCGACCCGCTGGCCAGCACCACGGCCGCGACGAGCCCGAAAACCATCAACGAAAAGTACTCGACCGAAGTGAACGTCTTCACGAAGTCGGCGATCCACAGCGCCGCGGCAGCCACCAGCAGCGTGGCCACCGTGCCGCCGATGAACGAGCCGATCGCCGAGATCGCCAGGGCAGCGCCCGCCCGTCCGTTCTTCGCCATCTGGTGGCCGTCGATGCAGGTCACCACCGAAGACGCCTCGCCGGGCATGTTGAGCAGGATCGAGGTGGTCGATCCGCCGTACTGCGAGCCGTAGAAGATGCCCGCCAGCATGATCAGCGCGGTCACCGGCTCGAGGTAGTAGGTGATCGGCAGCAGCATCGCGATCGTGGTGACCGGGCCCAGCCCGGGCAGCACGCCGATCAGCGTGCCCACCAGCACGCCCAGGAGGCAGAAGACCAGGTTCACCCAGCTGAGCGCGACCGAGAAGCCCAACGCGAGGTTGTCGATCAGTTCCATGGCAGTACGCGCGAGCGGTTCAGCGCGCCCCGTTCGAATCCGGACCGCGAAGGAGCGTGCTGACGCCCCTCGGCGTGCGGCTCGATCCGCGAGACCGCGCGGGTTCGCGGATGCCCGCGCCTCACCATGGCCAGACCCGGAACGGAATCCGCAGCACCCAGACGAACAGCGCCAGTGCCGCCACCGCGAGGCCTGCCGCGAGCATCAGCACCTGGCCCCAGCGCGGGCGCGGCTCGATCAGGCAGGCTACCGTGACCGTCGCGGCCGAGGCCAGCACGAGTCCCAGGGTCGAGATCGTCGCGGCGAACACCAGCAGCGCCGCCACCAGCCCCAGCACTGCCCGTGGCGATACCGCCTCGACCTGCGGTGAGCGCGCGATCACCCCGCGCAGGGCCACCCACCCGCCCAGTGCCACGAGTCCGAGGCTGATGGCCATCGGCGCATAGCCCGGCCCCATCTGCTGGGCGTCGCCGGTGTCCAGCCCACGCCCGAACCACAGCCCCAGGAGCCCGAAGGCCACGAAGAGCAGCCCGGCTCCGAAATCCTGTCCGGTTCTCGAGGTTTCACCCATGGCGCACGGCACATCCACAGGCGGGATCCAGCGCGGAGGATCGAGCCGCGATCCGCTCCGCGAATCGCACCGGGGATGTTGCCGAACGCCCTGCGACTCGCGACGCGGATCGCACGACAGGGCTCGACACGGATCGCGCCGTAAATCTCGACATGGATCGAACGGACGCCGACATCACTGCTGCTTGATGCCGTGCTCCTGCATCACCTTGCCCCACACGGCGACTTCCCGGCGAATGAAGTCGGTGTAGTTCTTCAGGTTGAGTCCGGGAATCGGCTGCAGCCCGAGCGTGGCACTGCCGTCGGCGACCTTCGGATCCTTGCCCGCGGCAGTGAACGCGTCGTTGATCCGGCGCACGATGTCCTGCGGAAGCGCCGCCGGGCCGGCGAGCAGGAACCAGTTGCTCACGACGACGTCGGGAAAGCCCAGTTCGCGCACGGTCGGGATATCCGGAAACTGCGGTGACCGCTCGCGGGTA
>JBIPNU010000362.1:0-3626 GCA_044370615.1 Burkholderiales bacterium | reverse complement strand
GCGCGCGCGCGGCGAGGCCGCAGAGATGTCCTGCCCGAACAGGGTGATGCTGCCGGCGGGCGCGCGGCGGTCCTCGCCGGACAGCGCCGCCATCAGGGCCTGCTGGCCGTTGCCGGAGATGCCGGCGATACCCACCAGTTCGCCGCAGCGAAGCTCGAGATCCACCGCGCGCAGGTCGACCCCGTGCACTTCGGTGGCCGGGAGGCTGAGCCCGCGCACCCGCAGCGCGTGTTCGCCGGGCGCGCTCGCGCGCCGGTCGAGCGGCGGGGGCTCGGCGCCGATCATCATGCGCGACAGTGCGGCAGCGTCATGTTCGCGAGGGTCGACGACGCCGGTCACGCGGCCGGCGCGCAGCACCGTGCAGCGATGGCACAGCGCCCGGATCTCCTCGAGCTTGTGGCTGATGTAGAGGATGCTGCACCCCTCGGCCGCCAGCCGGCGCAGCGTGACGAAGAGCGCATCCACTGCCTGCGGCGTGAGCACCGAGGTGGGCTCGTCGAGGATCAGCAGGCGCGGCGCGGTGAGCAGCGCGCGCACGATCTCCACGCGCTGCCGCTCGCCCACCGAGAGCGCGTGCAGCGGTCGCCGGGGATCGATGTCCAGTCCGTAGGCGAGGGCAACCTCGTCGATGCGCTCGCACAGGCGCGCGAGCGACAGGCCCGGCTCCAGGCCGAGCCAGATGTTCTCGGCCACGGTCAGCGTATCGAACAGGCTGAAGTGCTGGTAGACCATGCTGATGCCCAGCCGGCGGGCATCGGCGGGGCTTGCGATCTCCACCGGCTGACCGTCCCAGCGGATCAGGCCCGCATCCGGGCGGACCGCGCCGTACACGATCTTCATCAATGTCGACTTGCCGGCACCGTTCTCGCCGAGCACCGCGTGGATCTCGCCTGGCTCGACGCGCAGGTCGACACGGTCGCAGGCGAGCACCCCGGGATATCGCCGGGTGAGACCTTCGAGTTCGAGTCGCGCGGTCAGGTTCACCGGGCCTCCACCGATGCCGCCGTCTCGCTTCCCTGGGGCCGGCCGGCGATCCAGGTCTCGAGCCGATTGGCCTGCGTGGCGAGGATCATCCACGCGAAGACCCGCTCGTGGAGTTCGCTCGCGTTGGCCTGCCGCCAGTCCTGCACCCGTCCCTCGCTCCAGCGCCAGACGACGAGATCGGCGCTGCAGCCCGCCTCGAGCGATCCGATCTCGCGCTCCAGCCGCAGCGCGCTCGCCGCGCCCCGGGTGGCCGCGTGCAGCAACGACCACGCCGACAGCCGCAGGCCCTGCAGCGACTGGATCTCGTAGGCCTGGGCCATCGCGCGCGTCATCGACAGGCTGGTGCCGCCTCCGACGTCGGTAGCCAGCGCGACGGCGACGCCGGCGGCCTGCAGCGCGCGCCAGTCGAGCAGGCCGCTGCCCAGGAACAGGTTCGAGCCCGGGCAGTGCGCGATGCAGGCGCCCGCCTGCGCCAGGGCCGCCCGGTCGGCGGCATCGAGCCAGATGCCGTGGGCGAACATCGAGCGCGGACCGAGCAGGCCGTGGCGCGCGTACACATCGAGGTAGCTGCGCGCCTCGGGGAACAGCTCGGCGATCCACGCGACCTCCTCGCGCGTCTCGGCCAGATGGGTCTGCAGGTAGAGATCCGGCCTCTCGGCGAGGAGCCGGCCAGCCTGCGCGAGCTGCTCGCGGGTGCTGGTCGCGGCAAAGCGCACCGTCACCGCGCAGGCCTGGCGGTCGCGTCCGTGCCAGCGCTCGATGTGTCGCCGCGCCGCGGCCACGCCGCCGCCCTCGGGGTCGAGCAGGCCGGCGGGCGCATGGCGATCCATCAGGACCTTGCCGCACACCATGCGCATGCGGCGTGCCGCCGCGGCCTCGGCCAGCGCATCGGCGGAGACTTCATGCACGGTCGGAAAGACCACGGCGGTGGTGGTGCCGTGTTCGAGAAGCGCCTGGACGAAGCGCTGCGCGCCGCTGCGGCTGTGGGCGGGGTCGGCGTAGCGGGTCTCGGCCGGGAAGGTGTAGCGCTCGAGCCAGTCGAGCAGCCCGGTGCCGTGGCTGGCGATGACCTCCAGTTGCGGGAGGTGCACGTGCGTGTCGATGAACCCGGGCAGGATCAGGTGCCCGCGGCGGTCGATGCGCTGCCAGTCGGGCCCGGGTTCGTGCGCGCTCGCCCCCACGATCACGCCCGCGTCGATCATCAGCCAGTGGTCCGGGCGCCAGCGCACGGCCTCCGGCGCGACCGAGGTGAGCCCGGGGTCACGGGTGAGATCGAGGAGGTCGCCGCGAAGCGCGAACTGGGACATGGGGCGGGTGGCCGGAAGAACGCTGGCTCCGAGTCTAGCGGCCCTTGACGAGGATCGTCGCGGCGCATGCGTGATCGGCCTTGCGCGGACGGCGAGTGCCTCGTTCGCGGGGGGCAAGGGATGCGCAGCGCAGGCATCGCGGGAGGCTGCCGGCAGGGCCTTGCCGGATGGCGGGATCACCCTGTCCGGAAAGCCGGCGAGAACCCGGCTGGCTGGTGCGCGGGACGGGAGTCGAACCCGCATGCCTTTCGGCGGCGGGTTTTAAGCCCGCTACGTCTACCAGTTTCGTCACCCGCGCCCGGGTCGGCCAGTCGCCACGGAGGCGGCATGGACTCCGTGCCGATGCTACCGGCGCAGTCGATTCTGCGTAACATCGGCAGCGTTGAGTAGACGCCTGGCCATGCCGCCGGGTCCGCCGCCCGTGATCATCTACGACTTCAGCTGCGATGCAGGGCACCGGTTCGAGGGCTGGTTCGGCTCTGCGGCCGACTGCGACGGGCAGCTCGAGCGCGGCCTGGTCGCCTGCCCGCACTGCGATTCGGCGCGGGTCGCGAAGGTCCCCAGCGCGGCCCACGTCCACACCGGCGGCGGCGAGATGCCGGCGCCTCCAGCGCGTGGATCGGGCGCGCACCCGTCGCTGGCGGCCGAGCGGGCCGCCGCGATGCAGCGGCTGCGCCAGTGGGTGGCATCGGCCGAAGACGTCGGCGAGCGCTTCGCGCAGGAGGCGCGGCGGATCCACGAGCGAGAAGCCCCCGAGCGCGCGATCCGCGGGGTTGCCAGCGCGGACGAGGCGCGCGCGCTGCAGGAAGACGGAATCCCGGTCGTATCGCTGCCGGCGCACCTGGTCGACAAGTCGCACTGAGATCGACCCGCGCGCGGTCGATCGCGCGATCGACGCCGGAGGTCGACGAGCGCGTGCGCCCGGCACGCGGGTTCGCGGCAGCTGCGCCGGCTGCGTGTCGCGAGCCATCGGGGGCGCGCGCACGGTCGCCGGGCCAATCCGGTCAACCGTGAATCAGGGAAACCGCGCCCCCGGAGGGGAATCGGGCCGCTCGGGCATCAGGGGGGTGCGCCACCCTGGCAGGCCTGACCTCCATACTGCTTATAAGGTTGATTATGTAAAACGAAAGACACGCCATTGATGTGCGCGAGATCATCGGATTTCCGCTGCCCCGGCCTCAGCTTCCACCGGCCTTGACGAGCAGATCGACGATCCGCTGGCGATCGTCGACGCGGGCGAAATCGGCGGCCGAGCGCCCGGCATCGTTGCGCCGCCGCGCGTCGGCGCCGCGGCGAAGCAGGAACGACACCGCGTCGATCCGCCCCTCGCCGGCC
>JBIPNU010000361.1:0-3655 GCA_044370615.1 Burkholderiales bacterium | reverse complement strand
ACGTATGGATCCTCGTCCCCGCGAACCGGCAGCCGGGCCATCTGTGCGGCCCTGTCGACCTTTCCTTTCGTCATGAAACTCTCCTCCGGTTGAGTGTGTTCCCGCGCCAGGCACGCATGATAAGCGCGGCGGGAATCCCCTGCAGGGCGGTCACTCGATGCGGATCTCGATCAGCGAGTAGAGCTTGCGGTAGCGTTCGAAGTCGCGCGTGATGCGCGCGCGGAAGGCCTCCTGGCCCTCGAGGATCGGCTCCACGCCGAGCGCCTCGAATCCGCGGCGGGTCTCCTCGCGTGCCAGCACCTGCTGCACGTCCGCGTGCAGCCGGTCGCCGACCTCGCGCGGCGTGCCGGCGGGCGCGAGCACGCCGATCCACGGGTTCCACTCGTAGGCGGGTACGCCCGCCTCGGCGACCGTGGGCACCCTGGGCAGGACCCCGAGTCGCTGCGGCGTGGAGACCGCCAGCGGGCGCAGTCGTCCGCTCTGCACGTGCGCGAGCGCGTTGGGCAGCGTCGAGAACGTGGCCTGGGTCTCGCCCTGCAGCACCGAGGTGGTCGACTGGGGGCCGCCCTTGTACGGAATATGCTGAAGGTCCACGCCGGCCATCGAGGTGAGCATCGCCATGAACAGGTGCGGGGCGCTGCCGTTGCCAGGGGTGGCGTACTGGATCTCCCTGGGCCGGGCCTTCGCCAGCCGCAGGAACTCCTGCAGGCTCTTCGCCGGGAACGAGGGGTGCACGACGAGTACGCCCGGCTGCGAGGCGAGATTCGCGACCCCGGTGAAATCCCTGAGGGTGTCGTAGGGCAGCGACTTGTACAGATGCGCGTTGCCCACGTGCGAGGCGGAGTGGACCATCAGCGTATGGCCGTCGGCGGGCGCGCGGGCGACCACGGCCGCGCCCAGCGTGCCGGCGGCGCCGCCCCGGTTCTCGACGACGAAGGGCTGCGAGTACTGTTCGGCGATGCGCTGGAACACGATGCGTCCGACGCCGTCATTCGAGCCCCCGGGCGCCCACGGGATGATCACCCGCACCGGCCTTGAAGGCCAGGACTGGGCCACGACCGCCGCGGCCTGCATGAACAGCACAAGGCCCGCCAGCGCGAATGCACGGCCCGCCCGCGAGGGGCGGGGCGCGCCAGCCCCGCCGTGCGGGTCCCGGCGCAGTCGAGTGGCTTGCCGCCGCCGTCCGGGCGCGGTCGATGCGGTGGGGATGGTCATCGTCTGCACGAGGTCTCCTCCGGTGGCTGGCGTCGGGGGCCCGCCCCCGCCGAGCTGAGGATCGGAACGGGTCGGGCGTGCGCCGCGAAGGCGATGGTGGCGGCCTCGCCGGCGCTCGTCAACGAGGGGCCCGTGTCCGATCCGCATCGCGGCGCGACCACAGGCATCATCGGGGCTCCCGCATTCCGGACGCCACGCGATGCATCTCGATGCCCTCGAAACACCCGCGCTGCTGCTCGATCGCCCCCGCATGGCTGCCAACATCGCGCGCATGCAGGGGCAGGTCGATCGCCTCGGCTGCCGCTTGCGCCCGCACGCGAAGACGAGCAAATGCCTGCCCGTGGTGCAGGCGCAGTTCGCGGCCGGCGCGCAGTCGATCACCGTGTCCACGCTCAAGGAGGCGGCCCGGTTCCACGCCGGCGGCATCCGCGACATCCTGTACGCGGTGGCGCTCGCGCCCGGGCGCATCGGGCAGGCGCTCGCGCTGCGCGCGCAGGGCTGCGAGCTGTCGGTGATCGTCGACTCGCTGGCGGTGGCCGATGCGCTGGCGGTCGCCTGCGCGGAGGCCGGCACCCCGATGCCGGTGCTGGTCGAGATCGACAGCGACGGCCATCGCTCCGGGGTTCGTCCGGGCGACCCGCTGCTGGTGGCGATCGGCCGGCGCCTCGCCGAGGCGGGCCTGCTCGCGGGCGTGATGACCCACGCCGGCAGTTCATACGACCTCGACACGCCGGAGGCGCTCGCCGCGATGGCGGTGCAGGAGCGCGATGCGGTCCTCCAGTGCGCTCGCACGCTGCGCGAGGCGGGTCTGCCATGCGAGCGCGTCAGCGTGGGATCCACGCCCACCGCGCTGTCGGCGACCGATCTGCGCGGAGTGACCGAGGTGCGGGCCGGCGTCTACGTGTTCTTCGACCTGGTGATGGCCGGCATCGGCGTGTGCGCGGTCGAGGACATCGCGCTCTCGGTGCTCGCCACCGTGATCGGACACCAGGCCGATCGGGGCTGGGTGATCGTGGATGCGGGCTGGATGGCGATGAGCCGGGACCGAGGCACCGCTTCGCAGCGGGTGGACCAGGGCTACGGCCTGGTCTGCGAGCCGGAGGGTCAGCCGATGCCGGGGCTCATCATGCGCGCGGCCAACCAGGAGCACGGCATCATCGCCCGCCGCGACGGCAGCTGCCCGCCGGAGCTCGCGCAGCAGCTGCCGATCGGCAGCCGGGTGCGGATCCTGCCCAACCATGCGTGCGCGACCGCGGCGCAGTTCGATGCGTACCACGTGATCGAGGATGCTGCCGTGGTCGATCGCTGGCCCCGCTTCGGCGGCTGGTGACGCACGCCGCACCTGCGGCGCGGGGACAACCCGAGATCTGCCCGCGGGCCGGCCTGATCGGCGCACCGGGCCGGCTGCGGCCGGGGCGCCCGTGGTCGGCGTCGCGTGCGTGGCCGAGGGGCCGGTGCCCGCCTCCAGCGGCATGCGGCCCCTGCGGCGCATCGCGCGGATCGGTTGCGGCCAGGCGCGGGGCCCGTGCCCGCGTCCGGTGGCGTACCGCCCCCCGGGCGCGGTATCGTTGCCGGCACCGATCCTCCTGGAGCACCGCATCGTGGATACACCGACGCCGGGCATCGCCGGCAGCCGACTCAACCGGGTGGCCCCCGATCCCGATGTCGTGTTCGACCGCTCGGTCGGGGAGACCTACATCCGGTACG
Organism: Burkholderiales bacterium; assembly: GCA_044370615.1. Taxonomy (GTDB): domain Bacteria; phylum Pseudomonadota; class Gammaproteobacteria; order Burkholderiales; family CAIKXV01; genus CAIKXV01. Next base: position 733 of record JBIPNU010000361.1, on the reverse strand, counting down.
CGCAGATGCTCAACCAGCGCGGCTACGTGCAGAGTTCGCTGGGCAACATGGTGATCCGGGTGCCCCACCCGAAGTATCCCGAGGGCCTGTGCTACGTGAAGCCCCAGGGCCTGTCGCTGGAGGAGGCGTGCGTCGACGACCTGGTGATCACCGACGTGCCCTACGGAGAGCTGCTGCACGGCGATCGCGCGACCACGGTGGGCCACCAGATGAACCGCGAGATCCTTCGCCTGCGACCGGACGTGGGCTGCGTGATCCACCTGCACCACGACGAGACCATCGCCTTCCTCGCCGCCGGGTTCGAGGAGATCCGCTCGACCTCGCTCACCTTCTCCTACCTGATGCAGAAACCGGCGCACTACCTCCCGGCGCACCTGAACGTCGAGGAGGATGTCGATCCGATCAAGACCTTCATCCAGGACACGAACTGCGTGATCATGCGCCGCCACGGGTTCACGGTGCTGGGCCGCACGGTCTCCGAGGCCTACCACCGCACGAACGTGCTGGTCTCCGAGGTGAAGCGCAACATCATCGTCGAGACCTTGAGCGCCGTGCGCGGCACGCGTGCGGAGTACCTGTCGCGCGCGGACATGCAGTGGATGTTCGAGCGGGGCGACGCGGTGGTGTATCCGGAAGCGAAGCGGGGGGGCGCACAATGAACGCGGCACGACGAATGGGCAACCGCAACGGGTGGCGCGGTCTGGATGCGACCCGGCTCCCCGGGGAGGTCGCC
>JBIPNU010000012.1:0-13157 GCA_044370615.1 Burkholderiales bacterium | reverse complement strand
GTTGATCATCCGCGGCAGCTTGTCGGTGTAGGTGGACTTGAGCTTGGACAGCGCGCGGTGCTCGAGCAGCAGCTTGGGCAGCGGGTAGTCGAGCGCGAGCTCGGAGAGGACGTCCTCGTCGGTGGAGGGCGTGCCGCCGGGCGTCTTCTTCTTCACCGGCATGCCGAGCTTGCCGAACAGCAACTCCTGGATCTGCCGGGGTGAGTTGAGGTTGAACGGCTGGCCGGCGGCCGCGTGGGCCTGCTGCTCGACCTCGAGCAGCCGCGATCCCAGCTCCGCGCTCTGGCGGCCGAGCAGCGCGCAGTCGAGCAGCACGCCGGTGCGTTCCATCTCGAAGAGAACCGGCAGCACCGGCATCTCGATATCCCGGTAAACGCGCTCCAGCGCGGGCGAGGCCGCGATCCGCGGATGCATCGCGTGGTGCAGCCGCAGGGTGATGTCGGCGTCTTCGGCGGCGTACTCGGTGGCGCGCTCGACGCTGACCTCTTCGAAGCCGATCTGGTGTGCGCCGCGTCCAGCAACCTCCTCGTAGGCGATGGTCTTCTCGCCCAGGTGGCGTAGCGCGAGATCGTCCATGTCGTGCCGGCGATGGCTCTCCAGCACGCAGGACTCGAGCAGCGTGTCGTGCGCGATGCCGGCCAGGCGTACGCCGTGGTTGGCGAGCACATGGCAGTCGTACTTGAGGTTCTGGCCGACCTTCGGATGGGCAGCGTCCTCGAGCCAGGGTCGCAGACGTTCGAGCGTGGCGTCGAGGTCGAGCTGGGTCGGGGCATCCGGGTAGCGATGGGCGAGTGGCACGTAGCAGGCTTCGCCGGGCTCGATCGAGAGCGACAGCCCGACCAGACGCGCCTGCATCGGGTCCAGGCTGGTGGTCTCGGTGTCCAGGCAGACGACCGTCGCGCGCCTCGCGCGATCGATCCACCCCTCGAGTTCGGCCATCGTGGTCACGCAGGAATAGTTCCGGGCGAGCGGAGGGGCCGTCGCGACCATCGGCTCGTCGGTCCCGCCCCCGGCAGGCGGGCGCGGCGAGCCCGCGCCGTCGCCGACTTCGGCGAGCCAGCTGCGAAAGCCGTAGCGTTCGAACAGCCGGGACAGTCGCGGCGCGTCGGCGGGGCGGGCGACGAGATCCTCGGGGCCGGTCGGCAGGTCGATATCGCGACGCACGGTCACCAGCCGGCGCGCGGTGGGCAGCCAGTCGAGTGCGCGCCGCAGGTTGTCGCCCGCCACCCCCCGGATGGTGCCGGCCGCGGCCATCACCCCGTCGAGCGATCCGTACTGCTCCAGCCACTTGACCGCGGTCTTCGGCCCCACTTTCTCGACGCCGGGGACGTTGTCGACGGTGTCGCCGACCAGGGAGAGCCAGTCGACGATGAGCGAGGGCGGTACCCCGAAGCGCGCCTTCACGGCGGCCGGATCGAGCGTCTCGTTGCTCATCGTGTTGACCAGCGTGGTGGTGTCGTCGACCAGCTGGGCGAGATCCTTGTCCCCGGTGGAGACCACGGTCCGCAGGCCATGTGAGCGGGCGCGGGTGGCGAGCGTGCCGATCACGTCGTCGGCCTCGACGCCCTCGATGGCCAGCACCGGCCAGCCCAGCGCCTCGACGATCTCGTGGATCGGCTGGACCTGGAGCGCGAGATCGTCGGGCATCGAGGGCCGGTTGGCCTTGTACTGCGGGTACCAGTCGTCGCGGAACGTCGGTCCGCGGGCATCGAACACGCAGGCCCTATAATCAGCCGGTACCTCTCGCGCCAGCCGGCGCAGCATGTTGATCACGCCGTAGATGGCGCCAGTCGGCTCGCCCGACGCATTGCGCAGGTCGGGCACGGCGTGGAAGGCGCGGTAGAGGTAGGACGAGGCGTCGACCAGCAGCAGGGTCTTCATCGTGCGCGTCAGGGGTCTACAGGTCGAGGAGTGATGCCCATGCGAGACAAGCTGCCCGCCTTGCTGACGCCCTCCGAGGAGCCCGAACTCGCGCGACGCCTGCAATCCACGCGCGAGGCGTGGCGCGTGCTCGAGATTATGTCAGAGTTCATCGAGTCGACCGAGCGGCTGTCGACGATCTCGCCCGCGGTCAGCCTCTTCGGCAGTTCGCGCATACCGGCCGATCACGCCTACTACATGCTGGCCGAAGACATCGCGCGCCAGTTGTCCGACGCCGGGTTCGCGGTGATCTCCGGGGGAGGCCCGGGCGTGATGGAGGCGGCCAACAAGGGCGCTTTCTTCGGTCGCAGCCCCAGCGTCGGGCTCAACATCCAGTTGCCGCACGAGCAGCATCCCAACCCCTACCAGGACGTGAGCCAGAGTTTCCGCCATTTCTTCGCGCGCAAGGTCGCGTTCGTGAAGTTCGCAGTCGCCTACGTGGTGCTGCCCGGCGGCTTCGGCACGCTCGACGAGCTGTTCGAGGCGCTCACGCTGGTGCAGACCGGCAAGACGCGGCGCATGCCGATCATCCTGGTGCGTCACGCCTTCTGGCAGGGGCTGGTCGACTGGTTCCGCGACCGGCTGGTCCACGAAGGCATGATCTCGCCCGAGGACTTGTCGCTCGTGCAGGTGATCGACGAGCCCTCGCAGGTGGTCGGCGCGATCTTCGATCATTACGAAGCGCGGGGCTTCGCACCCTCGCCGCAGGAGCGGGAGATCCAGCTCAACCTGTAGCGCTTCGATGCGCCAGGGAGTCCGCCCGGTCCGTCGTTCCGCCGGCTGCAGGCGGAAGGACGGGATCGGGGGACGCTGCGCGACCGCGGGGACGCGGCCGCGCCTGCACGCTCACGACAGCTGGTTGGAGACCAGCTTGGTGAGTTCGAACATCGACACCTGCTTCTTGCCGCCGAAGATCGCGCCGAGCTTGGCATCGGCATTGATGTTGCGGCGGTTGGTGGCGTCCTGCAGGCCGTTCTTCTTGATGTAGGCCCACACCTTCTTCGTGACTTCAGGGCGCGACAGCGGCTTGTCGCCGACGATCGCTGCCAGCGCGGCGCTGGGCTTCATCGCGGCCATGAAGGCGGCGTTCGGCTTGCGAGCGGACTTCTTCTTCGCGACCTTCTTCTTCGGTGCGACTTTCTTGGCGACCTTCTTCGCGACTTTCTTCGCGGCCTTCTTGGCCGGTTTCTTCGCGGCTTTCTTGGCGGGCTTCTTGGCAGCCATGCAGGTGATCTCCGTGGGATGGATGAGGCAATCCGGTTGTCGCCTTCCGCCGGCGCAGGCGCGGCAGAGGACACGCCGAGAGTGTAACGATGCCACGCAGGAAGAAAAGGGGGAGCGGCGTTTTTTTGCGAGACGCGCAACACCCCGCGTCGCGATGGCGGCCGGCCCGCGGCTTGCCTAGAATCGGCCACTGTCAGCCTCCGCGGACGGCGTTCGCCGTCCACCTGCACGGATACCGCCATGCGCCGACTGCTTGCCCTGGTCCTGCTCGCCGCCGCCCTCCCGGTCGCGGCGCAGTCCCGACCGCCCGTCCTCGAGCCCCTGCCCGACATCCCCCCGCCCCCGCCATCGCTCCCCCTGACGCCGGGGCAGGAGCCGGACGTGCGTATCATCCAGCGAGAGCGCGAGACGGTCGAGGAGTTCCGCCTGCACGGGCGGCTCTACATGATCCGCGTGTCCCCGGCGGGCGGAGTGCCCTACTACCTGGTCGATTACTTCGGCGACGGCCAGTTCCTCCGCGCGGACGGCCCCGAAGCCCGGGTGCGCGTGCCGATGTGGGTGATCCGCAGCTGGTAGCCGACGCCCGGGCGCCGCGAGATGGCCGTCTTCACCACCGTCACCGAGCCGCAGGCGGCCGACTGGCTGCTGCGCTACCGGCTGGGTCGGCTTACCGGGCTCGAGGGCATCGCCAGCGGGATCGAGAACACGAACTACTTCCTCAGCACCGACGGCGGACCGAACGCGGGCCGCTACGTTCTCACCCTGTTCGAGAAGCTCACCGCGGTCGAGCTGCCGTTCTACCTGGGGCTGATGGCGCACCTCGCCGCGGGCGGCGTGCCGGTGCCCGAGCCGATGCCCGATGCCGCGGGCGCGCTCTTCGGCAGCCTGAACGGCAAGCCCGCGGCGCTCGTCGCGCGGCTCTCCGGCGCCTCGGTCGCCGAGCCGGCGGCCGGGCACTGCGCGGCGGTGGGCGAGGTGCTCGGGCGCATGCACCGGGCGGGCGCGGGCTACCCGCGCACGATGGACAACCCGCGCGGTCCGCGCTGGTGGAGCGCCACCGCGCCCCGGCTACGCCCGTTCCTGCCGCTGGCCGAGTGGGCGATGCTGGAGGCGGAGATCCGCGAGCAGACCTCGCGTCGCGGGGCGACGCTCGAGCGCGGCCCGATCCACGCCGACCTGTTCCGCGACAACGTGCTCTTCGAGCACGCCGCGGACGGCGCGCCCACCGTGAGCGGGGTGATCGACTTCTACTTTGCCTGCACCGACGCGCTGCTGTTCGACGTGGCCGTCGCGGTCAACGACTGGTGCCGCGCCGATTTCGCCTGCCCGGAGCGGGGCCTGGACGCCGCGCGCGCGCAGGCGCTGCTCGCCGGGTACGCGGCGCTGCGCCCCTTCGGCCCCGATGACCGGGCCGCCTGGCCGCTGATGCTGCGCGCCGGCGCACTGCGCTTCTGGGTGTCGCGCCTGTTCGACTTCCACCTGCCGCGCCCCGGCGAACTGGTGCACGCGCATGATCCGGGGCACTTCCGCGACCTGCTCGCCTGGCATCTCGCCCATCCCGGGCAGGTGCCGCTGCCCTGAGCCTGCCGACGATCCGCCCGCGATCGCCGCGGCCGCCGCCCCTCCCGAGATGACCCCCCCGTCCCCGATGCCCGAACCGCGCACCGTCGCGCCGCTGCGCGGCGCGCAGTGGCTGGTCAACGCGCTGCACCTGTACCGCTGCGCGCCGCTGCCGTGGATGGCGCTGTCCTTCGCGCTGCTCGCGATGATGATCGCCAGCACGGCGGTCCCGCTGATCGGTCCGATCGTGTTCGCGCTGCTGTTCCCGGTGTTCAGCGCCGGCCTCGGGCAGGCTGCGCGGGAGGCCACGCGCGGACGCGCGCCGATGCTGCCGGACCTGTTCGCGGGTTTTCGCGGCGCCACCGTCGACCTGGTCACCCTGGGCGGCATCTACCTGATCGGGCAGGTGCTCGCGACCTCGGCGATGACCACCATCGGCGGCAGCGGGCTCGCCGAACTGCTGGCGAGCGGCGGGCGACCGCCGCGCGAGGCGATCTCCGAGCGCACGCTGCTGGGCGTCGCGGTGGGCCTCGCCTTGCTGCTGCCGCTGCTGATGGCGACCTGGTTCGCGCCGCTGCTGGTGCACTTCCACCGCCAGCCGCCATTCGCGGCGCTGCGGGCGAGCTTCCACGCCTGCCTGGGCAACTGGCGCGCCTTCCTCGTCTACGGTGTCGCACTGACGATCGTGGCGCTGCTGGCGGCCACGGTGAGCCGCCTGACCGACGCGGTGCCGGTGCTGGGCGTGCTGGTGTCCTTCGCGATCGTCGGGGCGCTGCTGGCGGTGATGGTGCCGGTGGGCTTCATCACGGTCTACTCGTCCTACGAGGACGTCTTCGCCGCGGCGCCGGCGCGACCGGTCGAGCCCGATCACGGCGAGCCCGGCGAGGCCCCGGCGGGCGCAGAGGACGTCGCGCCGACGCCGGCGTTGCCGCGCGAACCCGGCGACGGTCCGGGTCCGGCCGACCGCAGCTAGCGCTGCAGCGCGCTTCGCGCCGTTCGCGAAGGCCGCGCCGACCATCCCGTCGTCGTCATCCCCGGCGTCCGTCGCGCGGCACCGGATCCGGCCTGCGACGACACGCGCGAAGGTGGCGGGGCTGGTGTCGGGGTCCTGCCCCCCGCGCCGGTCGCGCGTCGCGCGATGCAGCGGGCGGCGAGTAACGAGTAGCGGGTGACGCGCCCTGCCGCCGACCGATCGCCGGTCGTGCCGTCGCTTGGGTGCGCGATTGCCCGCTCATGCGGTCGCGCGGTGGCGCCTGCGGGGCGCGGCCCGAGCCCCCGGCTGGTCGTGCCTCAGGCCGCTTCGAGCTTCGCGTAGGCGAGCGCCAGCCATTTCAGCCCGTCGCGTCCGAAGTTCACCTGTACCCGCGCATCCTCGCCTCGCCCCTCGGCATCGACGATCACGCCGGTGCCGAAGCGGGCATGCCGCACGCTCTGGCCGATGCGAAACGGCAGCCCGGGGTCGTCGCGCCGCCGCGGCACGCGCAAGGCCGGCGGGGCAGCCGGGGCCCCCGCGCCCCGCGGATAGGTCGTCCCTGCCGACCGGTTCGCCGGCTGGCGATCCTCCCAGCCGCCACCCACCTTGCGCAGCAGCGCCGCCGGCAGTTCGCGCAGGAAGCGCGAGGCCACGTTGTACCGGGTCTGCCCGTGCAGCATGCGGCCCTGGGCGAGCGTGAGGTGGAGTCGGCGCCGGGCGCGGGTGAGCGCGACGTACATCAGCCGCCGCTCCTCCTCGACGCCACCCGGATCGTCGAGGCTGTTCTCGTGCGGGAACAGGCCTTCCTCGAGCCCGGTGACGAACACGGTATGGAACTCCAGGCCCTTCGACGCATGCACGGTCATCAGCTGAAGCGCGTCATCGCCTTCCCCCGACTGGTGTTCGCCCGCCTCGAGCGAGGCGTGCGCGAGGAACTGCACCAGCAGCGCCTGTCCGGCGTCCGGCGTGGCGGCGCTCGCCGGGTCCGTCGCCTCGCCCACCGCTTCTGGCGAGAGCTCGACCAGCCGCATCGGATCCTCGGCGAACTGCGCTGCGGCGTTGACGAGTTCGCCCAGGTTGGCGAGGCGGTCGGCGCCCTCGCGCTCGGCCTCGTACAAGGCGCGCAGGCCGGAGTGCTCGATCACTACCTCGATCATCTCCGGGAGCGTGGCCCGCTCGCAGGCCGCCCGAAGCCGCTCGACGATCTGCACGAAGCCCTCGACGCCGCGGCGCGTGCCGTCGGGTCCGGCGGCGCGGCTCGCACCGCCGCGGGTGCAGGCCGCCTGCCAGAGGCTCACGCCGGCCGCGCGCGCGGTCTCGGCCAGCTGCTCGACCGTGCGCGCGCCGATGCCGCGGGCCGGCACGTTGATCACCCGCAGCAGCGCCGCGTCGTCCTCCGGGTTGGCCGCGAGCCGCAGGTAGGCGAGCGCGTGCTTGATTTCCTGGCGCTCGAAGAAGCGCAGTCCGCCGTAGACGCGGTAGGGCAGTCCGGCAGAGAACAGCGCGTGCTCGAGCACGCGCGACTGCGCGTTGGATCGATAGAGGAGGGCGATCTCCGACAGCGGCACGGCGGCCGCGCGCAGCGCCCGTGCCTCGTCGACCACGTACGCGGCCTCCTCGGCGTCGGACATCGCCTCGTACAGGCGGATCGGCTCGCCGGCGCTCTCCGAGGTCCAGAGTTCCTTGCCCAGCCGGTCGCGGTTGTTGCGGATCAGCGCGTTGGCTGCCGCCAGGATGTTGCCGTGCGACCGGTAGTTCTGCTCGAGCTTGATCACGGTGCGTGCGTCGAACGCGCGCTCGAAGTCGCGCATGTTCGCGACCTCGGCACCGCGGAAACTGTAGACCGACTGGTCGTCGTCGCCGACGGCGAACACCGCGCTGCCGCCGCCGGCCAGCCGTCGCAGCCAGTCGAACTGCAGCCGGTTGGTGTCCTGGAACTCGTCGACCAGGATGTGGCGGAAGCGCGCCCGGTAGTGCTCGAGCAGAGCCTCGTTGCGGGCCAGCAGTTCGTGGCTGCGCAGCAGGAGCTCGCCGAAGTCGACCACGCCCTCGCGCTGGCACTGCGCCTCGTACAGTCGGTAGATCTCGACCAGCTGTCGGGTATGTTCGTCCCAGGCTTCGACCGCCGGGGGCCGCAGGCCGGCATCCTTCTGCGCGCTGATGTACCAGGCGACGTCGCGCGGCTTGAAGTGTTCCTCGTCCAGGCCGTTGGCCTTGAGCAGTCGCTTGACCAGCGCGACCTGGTCGGCCGTGTCCATGATCTGGAAGGTCTGCGGCAGCCCGGCCTCGCGGTGGTGCGCGCGCAGCAGCCGGTTCGACAGGCCGTGGAAGGTGCCCACCCACATGCCGCGGGTGTTGATCGGCAGCATCGCCGAGATGCGCGTCAGCATCTCGCGCGCGGCCTTGTTGGTGAAGGTCACCGCGAGCAGGCCGTGGGGACTCGCCTGGCGGGTCTCGATCAGCCAGGCGATGCGGGTGGTGAGCACCCGGGTCTTGCCGCTGCCGGCGCCGGCCAGGATGAGCGCCGACGCGTGCGGCAGCGTGACCGCAGCGTGCTGCGGCTCGTTGAGGTTCTCGAGGAGTCGACTCGTCATGGCGCGCGGATTATACGGGCGGCTCACGCGCCCGCAGCCCGCGGGCTGCGGGCACCGTCGTCCGGCGCGGTGCGCTCAGGGCGTTGCGGGGGCGAGGCCGGGCAGCTTCGCGATTCGCCGGGCGAGTCCGGCAGCCTCCGCGCGGCTGGCGAGTTGCTCGATGCGCACGCGGTAGACCATGCTTGCGTCCGCCCCCGGCTCGGGCCTGATGCGTGCCGCGTAGCCGGCTGCCCGCAGCGTGTCCCAGGCCCGCAGCGCTTCGTCCTGCTGGCCCGATTCCACGACGGTCAGCGCCACGCGCCCCCCGGTCAGCGTGGCGCCCGCACCCGGCACCAGCGCCGTGTCCGCCGCCCAGATGGCCAGTTGCTTGTCGTCGACCGGAGCCACCGGCAAGGCGGGCGCACCGACCGGGGCGATGTAGAAGCTGCGTGCCTGGGACATCTCGACCGGCGCCTCGCCGTCGCGCGCGACCTGGATGCGGCCCTCGATCAGGCAGACGATTTCCCGCTCGTCGGTGCCGCGTCCCCAGAAATCGGTGCCCCGCACGCCGGCGGTCACCGTTGCGATGCGTACCCGAAGGTCGCGCTCGCCGCGCAGGCGCGAGAGTTGCGTGGTGGTGAAGCGGAAGGCGCCGCGAGCGATCTCCAGCGCTGCATCGACCGCGATCCGCGCGCCGCGCCGCGTGCGCAGCTCGCCGATGACCAGGCGCCCCGATTCGCCCAGCCGCACGGCGCTGCCCTCGGCCAGGCGCAGCTGCACCCGCGCCCCCGGGCCGGTGACCACCGCATCGGCGGCCGCCAGCGCGGTTCCGGCGACCAGCGGTTCACGGCGTCCCGCGCGCTCCAGCCAGGCGGGCATCTGAACGGCCGACACCCATGCATCGGCGCGCGCGGCGGTCGCCGGGGGTGGCCCGGGCTCGGGTTCGGCGGCCGCCGTGCGCGGCAGTGCCGCCGGCGCGAGCAGCGCTCCCCCGGCCAGCCCTGCGAGCACATGGCGGCGCGAACGACGGTTCGGATGGTGCGGGGCGGTCGGGTCGGACATCGGGGACTCCGGGGGCGGGATGGAAGGGCGTGGCGAGCGGGCAGGGGCAGGGGCAGGGGCTGGGACAGGCGGCAGGGCGGATCGGACCCGCGCCGCCGGAGCGTGACACGCCGCAGGCCCGTGGGGTTCGCGGGGCGCGTGCGCCAGGGGACGGGCGCCGGATCGGTGGCCGCTATAATCGCGCGCTTTCCGCCGTCGTGGAATGGCGCGCACGGCCTGTTGCCCGCGCGCCCATCGAAGGCCCCGAAGGCCGGTGATGCGCTCGCCGCCGCACGGGCGCCCCCCGCGTCGCCGGTCGCCGTCCAGCCCCGTGCGGCCGATGCCCGCCGCGCGCGCGATCCCGCAGCCGCCTTTCGCCCGGAGCCGTCCATGCAAGCCCAGTATCAACCCTCCGTCGTCGAGCAGGACGCCCAGGCCTGGTGGGACAGCCGGGGCAGCTTCGTCGCGCGCGAACCGGACGCGGGCGATACCCGGCCCAAGTACTACTGCCTGTCGATGTTCCCCTACCCTTCGGGCAAGCTGCACATGGGCCACGTGCGCAACTACACGATCGGCGACGTGCTGACCCGCCAGCACCGGATGCGCGGATACAACGTGATGCAGCCGATGGGCTGGGACGCGTTCGGACTCCCGGCGGAGAACGCGGCCATCCAGAACCGGGTCCCTCCTGCCCGCTGGACCTACGACAACATCGCCTACATGAAGGGCCAGCTGCGATCGCTGGGCTTCGCGATCGACTGGACGCGCGAACTGGCCACCTGCCAGCCCGAGTACTACCGCTGGAACCAGTGGCTGTTCCTGCGCATGCTCGAGCGCGGCATCGCCTACAAGCGCACCCAGGTGGTGAACTGGGACCCGGTCGACCAGACGGTGCTCGCCAACGAGCAGGTGATCGACGGGCGCGGATGGCGCACCGGCGCGCCCGTGGAGAAGCGCGAGATTCCCGGCTACTACCTCGCGATCACCCGCTACGCCGAGGAGTTGCTCGGCGAACTCGACCACCTGCCGGGCTGGCCGGAGCGGGTACGAACGATGCAGGCCAACTGGATCGGCCGCAGCGAGGGCGTGCGCTTCGCCTTCCCCTACGAGATCGACGGTGGGCCGGGACAACTGTGGGTCTACACCACCCGCGCCGACACGATCATGGGCGTGACCTTCTGCGCGGTCGCCGCCGAGCATCCGCTCGCAGCCCGCGCCTCGCGCGACGACCCGGCGCTGGCGGCCTTCGTCGAGGAGTGCCGCCGCGGCTCGGTGATGGAGGCCGACCTCGCGACGATGGAGAAGAAGGGCATGCCCACCGGCCTGTCGGTGCGCCACCCGCTCACCGGGGAAGCGGTGCCGGTATGGGTGGGCAACTACGTGCTGATGGGCTACGGCGACGGCGCGGTGATGGGGGTGCCGGCGCACGACGAGCGCGACTTCGCGTTCGCGCTGCGCTACGGGCTGCCGATACGGCAGGTGATCGCCGTCGAGGGCGAGTCCTTCAGCGACAGCCGCTGGCAGGACTGGTATGCCGACAAGGCGCGCGGGCGTTGCGTCGGTTCCGGTCGCTACGACGGCCTGGCCTATGCGCAGGCGGTGGCGGCGGTAGCCGGCGACCTGCGCAGCCGCGGGCTGGGGGATACCCGCGTGCAGTGGCGGCTGCGCGACTGGGGCGTGTCCCGACAGCGCTACTGGGGATGCCCGATACCGATCGTGCATTGCGAATCCTGCGGCGACGTGCCGGTGCCGGACGAGCAACTCCCGGTGGTGCTGCCCGAGGATTGCGTGCCCGATGGCAGCGGCAATCCGCTCGCCCGGCGCGAGGACTTCCTGAGGTGCGCCTGTCCGCGCTGCGGGGCGCAGGCCCGGCGCGAGACCGACACCATGGACACCTTCGTCGACTCGTCCTGGTACTACGCGCGCTTCGCATGCCCCGGCAACGACCAGGCGATGGTCGATGCACGCGCGAACTACTGGATGCCGGTCGACCAGTACATCGGCGGCATCGAGCATGCGATCCTGCACCTGCTCTATTCGCGCTTCTGGTCGAAGGTGATGCGCGACGTGGGCCTGCTCGCCTGCGACGAGCCGTTCGCCAACCTGCTCACCCAGGGCATGGTGCTCAACCACATCTTCAGCCGGCGCACCGCGCGCGGCGGCATCGAATACTTCGCCCCCGACGAGGTCGACCTGCAGACCGATGGCGCCGGCCGCATCCAGGGGGCGCAGTTGCGCGCCGATGGTTCGGCCGTGGACTACGAGGGCATCGGCACGATGTCCAAGTCCAAGCGCAACGGAGTCGATCCGCAGTCGCTGATCGAGACCTACGGAGCCGACACCGCGCGCTTCTACATGATGTTCGCGAGCCCGCCGGAGCAGACGCTCGAGTGGAGCGATGCCAGCGTGGAGGGCGCTTTCCGCTTCCTGCGCCGGGTATGGGCGTTCGGCCACGCGGTACGCACCGAGGTGCTGCCGCAACTGCCCGCCGGCGCGGTCGCGAACGTCGCGCCCGGTGCGCGACTGCCGGCGCCGCTGGCCGACATCCGCCGCGAGATCCACCTGGTGCTGCGGCAGGCCAACCACGACTTCGGCAAGTTCCAGTTCAACACCGTGGCCTCGGCCGCGATGAAGATGCTCAATGCGCTCGAACGGGCACCGCGCGAGGGCGAACTCTCCGCGCAGGCGGCGCCGGTGATCGTCGAGGGGCTGTCGCTGCTGCTGCGCCTGCTCTCGCCGATCACCCCGCACCTCACCCATGTGCTGTGGCGCGAGCTCGGTTACGGCGAGGATATCCTGGAGGCCGCCTGGCCCGAACCGGATCCGGTCGCGCTCGAGCAGGACGAGATCGAACTCGTGCTGCAGGTCAACGGCAAGCACCGCGGCAGCGTCCGGGTGCCGGCGAGCGCCTCGCGCGAGGAGATCGAGCGCGTCGCGCTTGCCGCCGAGCCGGCATGCCGCGCGCTGTCGGGCGCGCCGCCGCGGCGCGTGGTGGTAGTCCCCGGACGGCTGGTGAACGTGGTGGTGTGACTGCCGACGCGGCAGCCGCGCAGGGTGCCGTGCCGGTGCCGGCGAGGCCGGCGCGAGCCCGGTGGCGAGGTCGCGGACCTGCGATCGACGGGCGGCTGGCGTACAGTAGGGCATTCGGAGTGCTGCGCCGCGCATGCGACGAGTGCGGCCCGGGGCGGTCGCGCCCGGCCGGGTCGGCCTCCGGCCGTCCCGCTTCCCCCGGGCCCGCCTCGCGCGGTCCCGCTCCCTGCCTGCCGATCTCCGGACTCCCCGATCCCTGCCCGATGACCCGAACTGCCCCGTCCGTGCCCCGGCGTCGCCTGCGCCTTGCGGCAGCCCTGCTGCTGGCGTGCACGCTCGTCGGATGCGGCTTCCAGTTGCGCGGCGCCGTCGCGCTGCCCTTCGAGACGCTGCTGGTGACCGGTGCGGACAACACGCCGTTCGCGATCGACCTGCGGCGCGGGCTGCGCGCCTCGCGCCGCGTCGAGGTGGTCGACGAGCCGGCGCGCGCCCAGGCCGTGCTGCAGGTGACCGGCCTGTCCCAGGAGCGGCGCATCCTGTCGCTGTCGGCGGCCGGCCGGGTGCAGGAGTACCAGCTGATCTACCGGGTGAGCTTCCGCGTGCACGACGGGCGTGGCCAGGAACTGCTGCCGCCCAACGACATCGTGCTCAGGCGCGACATCACCTTCAACGACTCGCAGGTGCTCGCGAAGGAGCAGGAGGAGATCCTGCTCGTGCGCGACATGCAGAACGACGCGGTCCAGCAGGTGCTGCGCCGGCTGTCGGCGGTGCGGCTCGCCGCCTCCTGAGGCCGCGAGCGCCTCGGAGACGCCGTTGAAGCTTGCCAGCGGAGACCT
>JBIPNU010000360.1:0-3668 GCA_044370615.1 Burkholderiales bacterium | reverse complement strand
TGCTCATCACCATCGCCGGGCTGGTCGGCTATGCGCTGGCGAGCAACAAGGCGCTGGCGACGCTGCCGCTGACCCTCTATGTCGTCGCCTCGGCTCTGGCGACCCTGCCCTCCGGGAGCTACATGAAGCGCCGGGGACGGCGCAGCGGCTTCACGCTGGGCGCGATGTTCGGCATCGCCGGCGGCCTCGTATGCGCGGCCTCGGTGTGGCTGCACGCGTTCTGGCTGTTCTGCGTCGGATGCGCGGTACTCGGCGTGTTCGTCGCCTTCGGCCGGGCCTACCGGTTTGCCGCCGCCGACATCGCGCCACCGGACTTCAAGGCAAAGGCGATCTCGCTGGTGCTCGCGGGCGGCATCGTCGGTGGCGTGCTGGGCCCGAACGTCGCCAACTGGACCTACCTGAGCATCGACGGATTCCCCTTTGCCGCCTCGTTCCTGGCGATCAGCGTGCTGGCGGCACTCACCATCGTGGCGCTGCGCCCGCTCGCGATCCCGCCGCTCACCGCGGCCCAGCTCGCGGAGCCGGGCCGGCCGATGCGCGAGATCATGCGCCAGCCCGCCTTCATCGTCGCGGTGACCGCCTCGGCGGTGGGCTACGGCGTGATGAACCTGCTGATGGTGGCCACGCCGATCGCGATGCACCACCATGAGTATCCGTTCTCGAGCACTGCCCTCGTGCTCGAGTGGCACGTGATCGGCATGTTCGCGCCCTCGTTCTTCACCGGCCACCTGATCACCCGCTTCGGTGTGCTCCCGATCCTGGTCTGCGGTGCGCTGCTCAATGTCGTCTGCATCGTCGTGGCCCTCTCCGGGGAGAGCGTGCATCACTTCTGGCTGTCGCTGTTCCTGCTGGGCGTGGGCTGGAACTTCCTGTTCACCGGGGGATCCACCCTGCTCACCGAGTGCTATCGCCCGGTCGAGCGCGAGCGCACCCAGTCCACCCACGACTTCATCACGTTCTCGGTGATGTCGGTGACCTCCCTCATCTCCGGGGCAATGCTCTCGCACGAAGGCTGGGGCTGGACCGCCATCAACTACGGATCGCTGCCCTTCATCGCGGTCGTGCTGATCGCGGTGGTCTGGCTCGCCGGCAAGCGCCGGCACGCGGCGGCCTGAAGGCGAGGACTGGCACGCTCGCCGCAGCGTCACGCCGCGGCGCTGGTGGCGATAGCGCCGAACGCGGCGAAGCCTGCAACCGCAGGGCCAGCGGCCGGGGGCACCGACGCGGGTCCTGCGGTGGCGCCCGACATGACGCGGTTGCTGTCGTCATCCGCACCCGCTGCCGCAGGCGCTTCGCCGCCCCGACGGGGGCGGGCGCTTCGCTGCCGCGGCGGTCGGCAGCCGCGAAGGCTCAGGCCGACGACGCGGGCCGTGCCTCGCCCAGCCAGGCCCGGCGGGCAGCCTGCGCCGTGGCGGGCGCCTGCGCGTCGATCTCGAGGAACGCGGTGTCCGCCGGGGCGGCCTCGAGCCTCACCTCGCAGCGGAAGAGTTCATCGCGCCGGAAGGCATGCACCTCGACCACGCTGCCGGGCGCTCGCGATGCGAGCAGTGCATCGAGGCCACCCGCGCGCACTGCGTCGAAGGCGACCAGCTGGTCCCCGGCCGACAGGCCCGCCCGCTGCGCCGGGCTGTCCTCGTGCACGACCGCCAGGCGTCCGTCGCCGCCCACGCGCGCTCCCAGCCATGCGCGGGGACGCCCGTCGGGCGCTGGCCGTCCACCCTTGTCGCTCTCGCCGGTAGCGGCACGCAGTCCGAGCCGCACGCCAACGGATTCGAGCAGGGTGGTCAGGGGCGGGTCGCCCGTCCCATGGACGAGCTCGCGCACCGCGTGCGTCAGGTCGACACCGGCCAGCTCGCTCACCAGCGCCTCGATCCGGCCCTCCGGAACGCCACGACCGGTCTGTCCGTAGTCATGCCACAGCCGCCGCATCAGGTCATCGAGCGAGCGAGCGCCAGCGGTATGCGCGCGCAGCATCAGGTCGAGGGCCAGCGCGACCAGCGATCCCTTCGCGTAGTAGCTCACCCCCGCATTCGGCGTGTTCTCGTCCGGGCGGTAGAACTTGATCCACGCGTCGAAGCTCGACTCGGCGACCGACTGCACGTGCCGGCCGTGCGTACGCAACACCCGGGTGAGGGTCTCGCCCAGCAGTTCGAGGTAGTCCGTCTCGCGCAGCAGGCCGCAGCGCACCAGCGCCAGGTCGTCGTAGTAGGACGTGATGCCCTCGAACGCCCACAACTGCCGGGTGTAGGCCTCGCGCGAGAGGTCGAAGGGCACGAAGGCCTGCGGTCGGATCCGCTTCACGTTCCAGGCATGGAAGTACTCGTGGCTCGCGAGTCCGAGGAAGCCGCGGTAGCGTTCGCCCGGCGGCCCGTCGCCGTCGCGGGGCAGGTCGTCGCGGCTGCACAGCAGGCTGGTGGAATCGCGGTGCTCGAGGCCGCCGTACCCCTCGCCCACCACCGTCACCAGGAACAGGTAGCGCTCGAACGGCGGCGGCGCACCGAAGAGTTCCACGTGCCACCGACACACCCGGGCCAGGTCGGCGGCGATCCGCTCGAGGTTGCCGCGGTGTCGACCGGTGATCGCGACATCGTGAGCCACCCCGAGCACGTCGAAGGACACGCGATCGAAACGACCGCACTCGACCGGATGGTCGATCAGTGCGTCGTAGTCGTGGGCGCGGTAGCGGCCGAAGCCCCAGGCCGGCGCGCCATCGCGCGGCAGCGTGGTCGCCACCCGCCAGTCGGCGCCCGGACCCGGCGGCGGCGCGATCTCGACCACGCACGGCTCGGCCTCGCGTCCGGCCACGGCGAGGAATACCGCGGCACCGTTGAAGTAGGCATGGCTCGCATCCAGGTGCGCCGCGCGCACGGAGAGGTCCCAGGCATAGACCTCGTAGCGGATTTCCACGCTCGCGCCGGCAGGCGCAGGCGCGCAGCGCCAGCCGTGCTTGTCGATCTTCTCGATGTCGAGCCGCCCCCCCGCGGCGGTTGCCTCGATGCGAACCACGTGGCGCGCGAACTCGCGGATCAGGTAGCTGCCCGGCACCCAGGTGGGCATCCAGACCCGCGCGCCCGCGGGATCGGGGTCCTCGATCACGAGGCTCACCGCATAGCGATGCGCTTCGGGATCGCGAGGCTCGATTCGGTAGCGGATGCGCGCCACGATCAGGCCAGCGCCTTGGAGGCGACCTCGTAGACGTCGCGCGACAGCCCGGGTCCGGCGAGGATCTCGCGCAGCGTCGCGCGCATCAGCGCCTGGCGGGCGGCGTCGTACTTGCGCCAGCGATTGAGCGCCCCCAGCAGCCGGGCTGCGACCTGCGGATTCTGGCGGTCCAGCCGGAGCACCTCGTCGCGCAGGAACGCGTAGCCGGATCCGTCGGACGCATGGAAGCGCAGCGGATTGCCCTGACAGAAACTGCCGACCAGCGCGCGGATGCGATTGGGATTGCGTGGATCGTAGGCCGGGTGGGACATCAGCCCGCGCACGCGGGCGAGCGTCCCGGGCGATTCCGAGCGCGCCTGCAGCGCGAACCACTTGTCCATGACGAGCGGCTCGCGAGCCCACTGGCGGTAGAAGGCGTCGAGGGCCTGCTCGCGCGCCGCTCCCTCCTCACCCTCGGTGATGCAGGCGAGCGCGGCAATCTGGTCGGTCATGTTGTCGGCGCGGGC
>JBIPNU010000359.1:0-3675 GCA_044370615.1 Burkholderiales bacterium | reverse complement strand
GGGTCCGCGCCGCTGGAGCGCGGCGAGCCGCGCGAGCAGCCGCGCCGGCGCGGCGCACGGAGCGCGACGCCGGACGGCACCGGAACCCGATATTATCGCATCGCCGTCCCGCCACCGCCGGTGCCGGGACGCGAACGACCCCGGCGCCGCTCGCGACGGCCTCGCCGCCCCGCCTCGACGGTGCGCGGTCCCAGGGGCCGCCCGCCGCGACGCCCGCGATGCTCAGAGGCCGACCGATTCGGCTACCAGCCGGGCCAGTTCGGCGCGCAGTTCGGCCTTGACCCGGGCCTGCGCCGGATCCCCGTTGAGGTTGTGCATCTCGTAGGGGTCGGCGTCCAGGTCGTACAGTTCGTCCAGTTCGCCGGCCTCGCCGCGGTTGACCCAGTGGATCAGCTTGTGGCGATCGGTGCGCACCGCCTTGTAGGACATGCCGATCAGCCACGGCATCGCGTTCTCGCTGAAGTACTCGGCCATGATCGACTGGCGCCACCCGCCCTGCGCCCGCCCTGACCGACCCTCCATCAGCGGCACCAGCGAGCGCCCCTGGATCTGCGGGCCGGGGCGACCGCCGGCCAGTTCGATGCAGGTGGGCGCGATGTCCAGCGCGAGCACCAGTTCGTCGTGCACCGTGCCCGGCGCCACCTTGCGCGGGTAGCGGTACACGAACGGCGAGCGGATGCCCTCCTCGTAGGCGAAGCGACGCTCCAGGCCGAGTCCGTGCTCGCCGAAGAAGTAGCCGTTGTCGCCGAGGAACAGGATGAACGTGTCGTCGAGCTGCCCGTTGCGCTCGAGCGCCGCGAGCAACTCGCCCACGCCTTCGTCCACCGAGGCCATCATCCGCGCGCGCAGCCGCATCTCCTCCGGGTCGCCGGTCTTCACCGACTCGAGCAGGGCCTGCGCCGTCTCCGTGGACTTGATCTCGAACGCCTCGCGCCAGACCGGCTTGTCGGCCACCACCGCCGCCGGTGGCAGGACGTTCGGGCGCGGCGGGAACACCGCGCCCTCGTACAGCCGCTCGTGCCGCGGCGCCGGCTTGTAGCCGTTGCCCTCGTCGAGCGTGAGCTTGCCGTCGGCGGCCTGCACCGCGTCCGGATGCACCGCCTTGTGCGCGAAGAACAGCGCGAAGGGCCGATCGCGGCGGCGGTTGACGAACTCGAGCGCACGCTCGTTGAGCAGGTCGGTGATGTAGCCCGGGCACCTGCGCACCACCCCGTCCTCGTTGAGCTCGGGGTCGAACAGGCGACCGTGGCCATCGAAGCTCACCCAGCGGTCGTAGCCGGGTCGCGGTCCGCCGTCGTTGCCCATGTGCCACTTGCCGATGTGGGCGGTCTCGTAGCCCAATGCCTGCAGCGCAAGGTGGTAGTTGGGCAGCCGGTGGCTGTGCGCGTCGCGCGCGACGTTGTCGATGATGCCGTGCCGGCTCGCGTACTGGCCGGTGACGATGCTCGCGCGGTTGGGCGAGCACAGCGGCGTGGTGTGGAAGGCGCGCGTGCAGATCGCGCCCTCGTGCGCGATGCGGTCGATGTTCGGGGTCTTCATGTACGGATGACCCCCGGCCCCGAACTCGTCGAAGCGCAGGTCGTCGATCAGGATCACCAGCAGGTTGGGTCGGCGGTCGGGCACGGGGCCACTCCTGGAACGGTCGCCGCGGCGCGGCGAGATGGGGTCAGCGCGGCTGGTAGACCGCCAGCGCCTCGGGCAGCATCGCCTCGATCGCGCGGATGCGCGACTCGTTGGACGGATGGGTGGACATCCATTCGGGCGGCGCGCCGCCACCCTTGCGCGCGGCCTCGCCCATGCGCACCCAGAGGTCGCGGGCGGCGCGAGGGTCGTAACCGGCGCGGGCCATGTAGATGAGCCCGAGGCGATCGGCTTCGGTCTCCTGCAGGCGCGAGAAGGGCAGGATCACGCCCAGCGTGGCACCCGCGCCCAGCGCGGCGAGCAGCGCCTGGTTCGATGCGCTGTCGCGCCCGGAGGTGCCCGCCGCGATCGCGCCGGCGGTGAGTCCCAGTTGCACCAGCAGCCCCTGGCTCATGCGCTCGGCACCGTGACGCGCGGTCGCGTGCGCGACCTCGTGCCCGATGACCGCCGCAAGCCCCGCCTCGTCGCGGGTGAGCGGCAGGATGCCGGTGTAGACCGCCACCTTGCCGCCGGGCAGGCAGAACGCGTTGACCATCTTGTCGTTCTGGATCAGCCGGAACTCCCACTGGAAGTCGGTGCGTCCGGTCGCCGCCGCGATGCGCGCCCCCACCCGCTGCAGCATCGCGTTGAGCTGCGGATCGGTGTTGAGCTTTTCCTTCTTCAGGATCTCGCCGTAGGCCTGCAGGCCCAGCCGCGCCTCGTCCGAAGGCGAGAGCAGGATCAGTTGCTGGCGCCCGGAGATGGGCGCGGTCTGGCAACTCACCAGCAGCGGGCCGAGCCCCAGGCAGAGCAGCAGCGCGGCGACCAGCGGGCGCAGGCGGCGCGGCAAGGGGGACGTGAACAGGGGCATGGGTACTCCGGGGCGAGGGCCGCGGCGAACGCGCAGGGGCGAGCAAGATACCGCAAACCCGGCCGCGGACGCGGCACGGCGCGCGGAGTCCCCCGGCACGACCGCCGGTCGATCACGCGCGGCCTTCGCGAACCCACGCCAGCACTGCCAGCAGCCCGAGCGCCGCGGCGAGCGCGGACAGGCCGAAGGTGGCGGCCGCGCCCAGCCATTGCCAGCCCGCCCCGGCGGCCACGCCGCCCAGCGTACCCCCCGCGCCGAAGGACACCGCGGTGTAGAGGGCCTGTCCTCGCGCCTGCAGCGCGCCCCCGAACCAGCGGTGGATCAACCCGACGGCTGCCGCGTGATAGGCCCCGAAGGTCGCCGCATGCATCGCCTGCGCGACGAGCACGGCCAGGAACCAGTCGGGCAGCCAGCCGATCATCAGGAAACGCAGCACCGCAATCGCGAAGCTGGCGGCCAGCACTCGGCGCAGCCCCAGCCGCGCGACGATGGCCGGCATCCACCAGAACACCGCGACTTCGCAGGCCACCCCCAGCGCCCACAGCCAGCCCACCGCCGCCTTGCTGTAGCCGTGGTCGACCAGGTGAACGGAATAGAACGCGTAGTAGGCCCCGTGGGCGACGGCCATCAGGAAACAGGCGAGCAGCAGCCCGCGCACCTCGGTGCGCCCGAGCAGCACCCGCGCCGACACGTCTGCGCCCGTCGTCCGCGCTGCCGCGGCATCCGGCACTGCCCACGCGGCGAGGACGCCCGCCACATACAGCGCCGCCACCGCCCACAGCCAGTCGCCGATCGGCACGTGATCGAGCAGGTAGCCCACCGCCACCACCGCCGCGATGAAGCCGATCGAACCCCACAGGCGGATGCGCGCGTAACGCCCGGTGTCGCCGCGCACGTGACCGAAGGTGGTGGCTTCGGCGAGCGGCATCGCCGCACTGGTGAGGAAACTCATCGCCGCCAGCACCACGACAAGGCCGACGAAGCCGTCGGCCAGCGCGATCAGCGGAAAGCCGAGCGCGCCGGCAGCCGCGGTGAGGCGCACCAGGCGCATCCGCCGGCCGCTGCGATCGGCAAGCCAGCCCCACAGCACCGGTCCCACCATGCGCGAGGCCTGCATCACGCCGGTGAGCAGTCCGATCTGCGCCGCGCTCATTCCCACGGCGGCGAGGTACAGGCTCAGGTAG
>JBIPNU010000011.1:0-13219 GCA_044370615.1 Burkholderiales bacterium | reverse complement strand
TCGCCGGCGCCAGGAAGCCGAACCAGTTGGTGGTCTCGTAGCCAGCCATGCCCGGCGTCTCGGCAATGGTCGGCACGCCCGGCAGCATCTCGAGGCGCTTCGCCGAACTGACCGCGATCGCCTTCAGCTTGCCGCCACGGATATGCGGCATCGCCGAGCCCAGGTTGTCGATCATGAACGGCACATGCCCGCCGATGAGGTCGGGCAGCGCGGCGCCGCTGCCCTTGTACGGAATGTGTACCGCTTCGATCTTCGCCATGCCGGCGAACAGTTCCATCGACATGTGGCTCATGCTGCCGCTGCCGGCGGAGGCGAACTGCGCCGCCCCGGGCTTGGCGCGCGCATAGGCCAGCACGTCGGCTACCGTGTTGATGGACGAGCCCGCCTGCGTCATCAGGACCAGCGCACTGCGCGTGGCCATGGTGAGCGGCTCGAAGTCGGCCACCGTGTCGAAGGGCAGCTTCGGCAGCAACGACGGATTGATCGCGAACGCCGCCGCCTGCATCAGCAGGGTATAGCCGTCGGGCCTGGCGCGCGCGACCACCTCGGTTCCGATCACCGAACTGCCACCCGGGCGCAGGTCGAGCAGGAAGTTCTGGCCGAGATTGCGGGTGAGTTCCTGCGCGATGATCCGGCCCGCCACTTCGGTCGGACCACCCGCCGCGTACGGCACGACGATACGCACCGGCTCGCGCGGCCACTCCGCGGCCTGTGCGTGCACGGTGGCGGGCAGTTGCCCGGCGATGCCCGCGGCACCCGCGGCGGCGATGAACTGTCTGCGCTTCATGGACTGATCCTCCGTGGGTCGTCGCCCGCCGTGGACGGCGGGCCGTTTCGATCGTGTGCCTGCCGCGCGCGGGCCTGACGGGCATCGGGTGGCCAGGTGCCCGGTCGGGTACATGCCGCGGTCTGCAACGTCCGCGCCGGCGCCTCGCGCCACGGGCTCCTCGCCGCGACTCGGCTCCGCGCAGTGCCCGCGCACCCCGACGCGTAGCCTACACGCCTGACCGCGCGCGCGCGCGACACCCGCGCACTACTCCGGTCGGAACTTCGTCTCCGGCTTGAGTCCGGTGCGCTGCTGCGCCTGGCTGATGCGTCCGTTCTCCAGCCACTCGCCACGCACCGCGCGCTCGGCGGCCGCATCCCAGGCCGGCAGCCAGTCGCCGAGCGAGTAGCCGAACCACGGCGGCTGGGGACGCAGGGGCGGCAGCCCGAGTTCCTCCCAGATCGCCCTCGCCCGCTCCATGTACTCCTGCTTGGGCAATGCCAGCGGCGGCATGCCGGATTTCATGGTCGCGTCGATCAGCAGCGTGGAGTCCTCGTCCTCGGCACTCTCGCGCTTCGGGCCGTGCCCCTGCCCGCGGTGCGGCAGCGTGAGCACGTCGGCGATCGGGTTGGTCCGGTAGGCCATCGCCCAGAGCAGCGCATCCGCGTTGTCCGGATCGATGTCGTCGTTGATGGCCACGCAGATCTTGCTGCAGTCGCCCTTGAAGAACGCCGCGCCATAGAGCGCCCGCCACACTTCGGTGCGCGACATGCCCCGCTCGCAGGTGATCATGGTCACGCGCAGCAGTCCGGTGAGGGGCTCGTGCAACGTCACCCTCTTCACGCCGCGGATGCCCAGCGCGTCGCGCAGGTGCGCGAGGAACAGCGGCTCGTAGGCGACACGCTTGATCACGCTCGATTCGCTGGGGGCCACCTGGCTGATGTAGGACGGGATCACCGCGTCGCGGCGACGGGTGATCGCGGTCACCTGCATCACCATGTTGAATTCCTCGAGCGCGACATGGCCGTGCGACTCGCCGAACGGCGCCTCGGGCTCGACCAGGTTCGTGTCGATCAGGCCTTCGATCACCACTTCGGCCTCGGCCGGCACCAGCAGGTCGACCGTGCGAGCCCGCACCACGCGGATGGCCTCGCCGACCAGCCCTCCGGCCACCTGGAGTTCGTCCACGCCCAGCGGCAGCTTCTGCGGCCCCATGAACGCCACGGCCGGCGGGCAGCCCAGCACGATCGCGCAGGGCATGCGCGAGTCGCCGCGCTTCTGGTGCTTGGTGTAGTGGATGTAGCCCTCGGCGCCGCCCACGCGCGTGGCCATCCGCACCACCAGGCGATCGGCGGCCTTGAGCGCGCAGCGGTAGGTACCCATGTTCTGCACGCCGGTGTCGGGATCGCGGGTGATCACGTTGGTCGCGGTCAGCGTGGGGGAACTGTCGAACCCGGGCGTGGAGATCGGGATGGGCAGCGTGCAGAGTCCGCCGTGCTCGCCGCGCAGCGCGTCACCTTCGAGGACGACCTCCTGGCACGGGGCCTGCTCGATCAGCCGCGGCGCGATCGGCTGGGCGATCGCGCGATCCCATCGGGCCTGGATCTGGTCGACCGGCGCGCCCATGCCGACGCTGTAGATCTGCCGGTTGGCGGCAAGGGCTCCCACCACCACCGGAATGTCGTACGCGCGCCCCTGCCCATCGACGATGTTGGTGAACAGGAAGGCCTTGCGCTCCGCCTCGGCCATGCCACCCACGAACTGCCAGCGCACCAGCGCGTGCAGCTCGGCATCCTTGTCGATGCGGCGATCGATGCGCAGCAGCAGGCCACGCCGCTCGAGTTCGGCGAGGTGGTCGTGCAGGTCGGGATAGCCGCGGTCGGTCTTGGGGGTATCCATGCGGTGTCGCCTCCGGTTGGCGCGGTCTCGTCCATGCCCGGTTCCCGCCGGGCCCGGCGAGCGCGGGGTGTCAGTCGATCTTCAGGCCCAGCGATTTCACGATCGGCGTCCAGCGAACGACTTCGTCGCGGATCAGGCGCGCGACGGAATCGGGCGTCGACTCCACGCCCGGCGTGCCCCCTACCGTCTCCAGGTCTTTCTGCAGCAGCCCTTCGGCCCACGCCTTCTGGGTGGCGGCGTGCAGCGCGGAGATGACCGGCTGCGGCGTCCCGGCGGGCGCGAACACGCCGTGGAAGATGCTGGTGACCATGTTCGGAAGACCCTGCTCGACCGCCGTGGGAAGATCGGGCGCCGCCTTGAGCCTGCGTTCGCCGAACACCGCGAGGATGCGCAGGCGTCCGGACCGGTGCTGCGCGAGGGGCTGGGCGCCGAAGATGCCCATGAACATCGGGATGTGGCCGGCGATCAGGTCCTGGACCCCGGGGCCTGCGCCCTTGTAGGGCACGTGCTGCAGTTCGGGGGCGCCGATCTGCTGCTTGAACAGTTCGCCCGCGAGGTGGTTGATGCTGCCCGATCCGGGCGACCCGTAGGACAGCTGCTTCTGGTTGGCACGAATGAAGGCCACGAGTTCCTTCAGGTTGCGCGCGGGGATGGACGGGTTGACCATCACGCAGGTCGGCGACGAACTCACCAGCGTCACCGGCACGAAGTCGCGCTGCGGGTCGTAGGATGCCTTCTGCATGGCCGCCGGGTTGATCACGTGCGTGGTCGTCGTGCCCGACAGCAGCGTGTAGCCATCGGGCTTCGCGCGCGCCGCTTCAGTCGCCCCGATGGCCCCGCCTGCGCCTGGCCGGTTGTCGACGACGACCGTGTGCCCGAGGTGTGGCCCGACGCGGTTCGCCCACGTGCGCCCGACGAAATCGGTCTCGCCGCCCGGGGCGAACGGGACGATCAGGCGAAGCGGCCGCTCGGGCCAGCGCGCCTGGGCCATCGCCTCGCGGGTTCCCGCCCCGACGGCCAGCGCCGGGCTTGCGGCCAGAGCCAGCGTCAGCTGGCGACGACGGGAGTCCTGCATGTGCACCCCTCCTGTTCCACGCCGGGCTGCATGCCCGGCTACCGACCCGCGAGCGCCGCTCCGACTCCGGCGACGCGGGTCACCGATTCCTCGTCGATGCCCGATCCCGCGGATCGGCCCGCCGGGACTCGTCCGCGCGATCGCTAGCGCCCGAGCGCGCAGTCCGGTCGCACCCTGAACACGCGGCGCGCGTTCTCCTCGAGCACCGCGCGTCGCACGGCCTCGTCCTTGACCGCAGCGTCGATCGGTCGCAGCGGATGGGGATCGCCGGCGGGAAAAGGCATGTCCGACCCCAGCATCACGCGATCGCTACCCGCCTTGTCGATCAGGTAGGACGTGGAGTCGGCATCGAACACCAGCGCGTCGAAATACAGGGCCTCGAAGCCCTTGCGCGGGTCGGCGTACTTGTCGCCGTGGTGCTCGTGGTGACGCCCGAGCCGCCCCAGGACGAAAGGCAGCGCGGCACCGCCGTGGGAGAGCACCAGCCTCGCGCCGGGGTAGCGCAGCAGGTGCCCGGAGAAGAGCAGGCGCGAGACCGCGATCGAAGTGTCGACCACCCGGCCGATCGCATTGATCAGGTCGTAGTCGCCAAGGCGCGGCTCGCCGCAGACGAACATCGGGTGGAGCATGATCGCCGCGTTCAGGCGCGACGCGGCCTCCCAGAACGGATCGAGGTCCGGCGAATCGAGATTGCCCGACTCGCCCTTGGGAAGGGTGCCGATCATCGCCCCGCCGAAGCCCTGCGCCATTGCCTCCTCGAGCACGGTCGCCGCGTCGCGTCCGTTCTGCAGCGGGACGGTGGCCAGCGGCGTGAATCGCCGCTCGTCGCCGAGGTTCTCCAGCATGCAGGCGTTCACGAAACGACTCCAGGCGAGCCCCTCGGCATCGGGGAGTTCGTAGCCGGTGGCGTCCATCCAGGTGCCCACCAGCTGGTGGTCGATCGCGTTGGCATCCATCCACGCCCGCCGCGCGCCCAGGTCGGACAGCTTGGGCATGATCGGGCGGGACAGGTCCTTGCCGACGAAGCCGATGCGCACGCCCTTGTCGTCGCGCAACAGCTGGACCCCGGGGAAACGATCCCGCTCGGCCTCGAAGCGGTCGAACAGGCGATGCGGGAGGTAGTGCGCGTGGATGTCGATGATCATGTCGGGGCTCGATGCAGGCGAATGGAAGGAGAGGGCTGCGCCGGCGCTCAGGCCGCGCGCTGGCCGGCATCACGCGGGACCTGGATCAGGGACCAGAGCGCGAGGTGCGACATCGGGGTCTGCGCGATCGCCGCGCCCACCGGGGCAAGCGCATCGTTGATCGCGCAGGCGATTCCGGCCGGTCCGCCGAGGTAGCCCGCCTCCCCCGACCCTTTCTGGCCGAAGGTGGTGAGCGGCGACGGCGTGCAGTGATCGACGATGTCGATCGCGGGCACCTCGAGCGCGCTGGGGATCAGGTAGTCCATGAAGGTGCCGGCGAGCAGTTGGCCCTCGTCGGAGAAGGAGAACTTCTCGTAGAGCGCCGCGCCGACCCCGTGCGCCACGCCCCCGCAGGTCATGCCGTGCACGATGTCCGGGTTGATCATCACGCCGCAGTCGTGGCCGACCACGTAGCGCTGCAGGTCGGGCTTGCCGGTATCCGGATCGATCTCGACGTAGACCACGTGTACCTCGAACGAATAGCACGGGTACATCTGGACCTGGCCGTCGGCCGTGGGAAGCGTGCCGCCGGTGGGCACCTCCCAGACGAACTGGGCCTGCAGGCCCGGCTCCATGCCGGGGGGCATGCAGTGGTACTTGCGGTGGGCGATCTCCACCAGCTGGTCCCAGGTGAGCAGCCGGTCGGGCTGGCCCGCCACGGACACGTCGCCGTTGCGATACTCGAGCGAGGAGGCCTCCACGCCGAGGTTGTGTGCAGCGATCGCCATCAGGTTGTCGCGGATGCGTCGTGCCGCGCCCGCCGCCGCGCCGCCGAGCATGATCGCCATCCGGCTGCCCACCGGGCTGTTCGACGGCAGCGCATTGAGCGAGTCGGCATGCACGACCCGGATGCCCGCGGGGTCGCGTTCGAAGATCTCGCCCAGCACGGTGGACACCAGCGTCTGGTGTCCCTGCCCGGAACTGGACGTCCCCATCACGCCGGTGATGGTGCCGTTGAGATCGACCCGGACCAGGCAGGAATCCATCCAGGTCGTGGTCTCGTTCTTGGGGTTGAACAGCGGCTCGAAGGACGAGTTGCCCCCGGAGGGCTCGAGGCAGGTCGACACCCCGATCCCGGCCAGCCGACCCGCGCGCCGCGCGGCCTCGCGGCGCTCGAGCAGCGCCGGGTAGTCGGCGGCGGCGAGCGCCTTGTCGAGCACCGCATGGTAGTCGCCGGAGTCGTAGGTGGTGCCGCTGGGGATGCGGTAGGGGAACTCGTCGTGCCGGATCAGGTTCCGGCGCCGGAGTTCGACGCGATCCATGCCCAGGAAGCGCGCGACGCGATCCATCGTGCACTCCATCGCGAAGTTGGTCGGCGCCTGCCCGAAGCCGCGCACCGCCTCCTGCGGCGTCTTGTGCGTCATCACCGAGATCGGCTCGTACTCGACGGCCGGGATCCGGTACGGACCGCAGATCGCGCTGACCGGCTTGCCCAGTTGCAGCGGCGAACGGCCGGCGTAGGCGCCGACGTCGTCGAGCGCACGGATCTTCCAGGCGCGCACGATGCCGTCACCGTCGAACGCCACCTGCATGTCGAAGATCCGGTCGGGGCCGTGCATGTCCCCGCCTCGCATGTTCTCGAGGCGATCCTCGAGGAAACGCACCGGGCGACCCAGCCTGCGGGCGAGCCAGCACACCAGCAGCGTGTGCTTGATGCCGCGCTTGACGCCGTAGCTGCCGCCGACGTCGACGTCGAAGTGCACGCGCATCGCGTTCGCCGGCATGCGCAGCGCGCGGGCGAGCTGCTCGGGGAACTTGGGCATCTGGATCGATGCCCAGACATCCATGATCTCGTTGCCGGCATCCCACTGCGCGAGCGCGACGAAGGTCTCGATCGGCACCGTGGCGCTGCGCCCCCAGCGCGCGCGAAACGACAACCGATGCTGCGCCCTGGCGAAGGCCTCGTCCACTTCGCCCCAGACGAACCGACGGTGGAAGAGCACGTTGCCGCCGTGGTCCGGGTGGACCTGCACGGCATCGGGACGAACCGCCTCCTCGGGGTCGACCACGCAGGGCAGCGACTCGTAGTCGACCTCGACCCGTTCGGCGGCGTCCTCGGCCTGGGCCCGCGTCTCGGCCACCACCGCGACCACCCATTCCCCGGCGTAGCGCACCACGTCCCGCGCGAGCGGATAGCGCTTGACCTTCGGCGCATCGACGCCGATGTAGAGCGAGTCGATCTGCGAGCACAGTTCCTCGCCGGTCAGCACGTAGTGAACGCCGGGCGCGGCGCGAGCGGCCTGCGCATCGATGGAACGGATGCGGGCGGAGGGATACGGGCTTGCGACGATCGCGACATGCAGCATGCCGTGCAGTTGCACGTCCGCCGCGTACCGCCCGCGTCCGGTCACGAAGCGGGGGTCTTCCTTGGTTCGGCGCTTGGCCCCGATGTAGCGAAATCCGTAGGGAGAGGTCTTCTCGGCCATGGGCGTCGTCCGCAGGGCAGGTCAGTTCGCGGCACCGCTGCGCCGGCTCGCCGCCAGCAGCACCGCGTCGACGATCTGCTGGTAGCCGGTGCAGCGGCACAGGTTGCCGCTGATCGCCTCGCGCACCTGCTGCGCGGTGGGCGAGGGGTTCTTGTCGAGCAGCGCATGGCTGGCCACCAGCATGCCCGGGGTGCAGTAGCCGCACTGCAGCCCGTGCGCTTCGCAGAAACTGTCCTGGAGCACGCTCATGCGCCCGTCGGCGGCACACAGCCCCTCGACGGTGGTGACCGCGTGCCCGTCCGCCTGCACGGCGAACATCAGGCAGGAGCGCACCGGGTCGCCATCGAGCAGGACCGAGCAGGCTCCGCAGATGCCGTGCTCGCAGCCCACGTGGGTCCCGGTCAGGCGCAGCGTCTCGCGCAGGAAGTCCACCAGCGACAGGCGCACCGGCACCTCGCGCTCGTGCTCGGTGCCGTTCACGGTGACCGTGATGCGACGCAGGGGTTCGTTCATCGCGTTCTCGCCTCCGGTTCGATCCGCGCGCCTCGGGCGCCGCTCGCGCGCGCTCGGTCGCGCGCCGCGCGCAGCACCCTCGCGCACAGCACGCGCGCGAGGTGCAGGCGATACTCGACGCTCGCATGCACGTCGCCGGTCGGATCGAGGTGCGCGCCGACCGCGTCGGCGGCCGCCGCGATGTCCGCCTCGCTCAGGGTCGAGCCGACCAGGGCGGCCGCCACCGTCCCGGCAGACACCGGCGCGCCCGACGCCCCCCCGACGCCCAGCGCGGCGCGGGTGCAGCGTCCGTCGACATCCAGCGCCACCTGCGCGCAGGCGGCGACGATCGCGTAGTCGCCGTGGCGGATGCTGATCTCCTCGAACGCGCTGCCGGTGCGGGCATCGGACCACACCGGCCAGTGGATCGCCTCGAGGCACTCGTCGGGCGCGAGCGCCGTGACGAACGGCGCGTCGAAGAACGCGGCGGCGGGCACCACGCGCGCGCCCCCTCGCCGCCTCAGGACCATGCGGGCCTCGAGCACGCGCGCCACCAGCGGCAGTTCGGCCGAAGGGTCGGCGTGCGCGAGGCTGCCGCCCACCGTGCCCCGGTTCTTGGTCTGGACATGCCCGACCCAGTGCAGGCCCTGGGCGATCAGCGGCACGGCCGCGACGAGCGCGGCGTGGCGCTCGGCATCGGCCTGGCGCAGGCAGGCACCGGTCACCCAGTGCCCGGCCGCGTCCCCGCTTCCCACTGCGCATCCTCGCAGCGCCGCGATCTCGCTGACGTTGACCAGCCAGGACGGCCGGGCAAGGCGCATCGCCATCATCGGCACCAGGCTCTGCCCGCCCGCCAGCACCTTGGCGTCCGGGCCGTGGGTCGCGAGCAGGTCGACCGCCTCGTCGAGGCTGCCGGCCAGGGCGTAGTCGAACACCGCGGATTTCATGTCTGCTCTGTCTCCCCGCGCGGCCGCCGCGAACCGCGTCCAGCCGTGTCGCCGCCGAGCCTGTACCGAGACCTCGCCGCCGGCGGCGGACGGACCACCCGCGAGCCGGTCACGGCGCGATGGCCGGGCCCGCCTCGCGTGCGGCGGCCAGTCGCCTCAGCCCTTCACGCGGTTGCGGTACTCGTGGGTACGGGTGTCGATCTCGATGCGATCGCCCGTGTCGCAGAACAGCGGCACCGGGATCTCGAACCCCGTCTTCAGGCGGGCGGGCTTGAGCACCTTGCCCGAGGTGTCGCCGCGCACCGCAGGCTCGGTGTACTCGATCTCGCGCACCAGCGTCTGCGGGATCTCGACCGAGATCGGGCGCTCGTTGTAGATCACCACCTCGGCGGGCATCCCCTCTTCGAGGTAGTTGAGCGCATCGCCCATGTTGTCGCCGTCGATCTCGTACTGGTTGAACTCCGCATCCATGAACACGTACGACGGGTCGGCGAAGTAGGAGTAGGTGACCTCCTTGCGCTCGAGTGCGACCATGTCGAACTTCTCGTCGGCGCGATAGACCGTCTCCGTGCCGGTGCCGGAGAGGAGGTTCTTCAGCTTCATCTTGACCACGGAGGCGTTGCGGCCGGACTTCGAGAACTCGGCCTTCTGCACGACCATCGGGTCCTTGCCGACCATGATCACGTTTCCGGGTCGGACTTCCTGGGCGGTCTTCATGGGGTCACCATCGAGCGGAGATGCGGCGGGGCCCGTCCCCGGCTCAGCGCGGCACGAGCGGCGGGGCGCAACGGACAGGCGGGAAAGCCCGCTATTGTAGCTTCTCGCGACAGAAGGTGACCAGCCGGGTGGCGAGGTCTGGCTCGGCGGCTCTGGCCGCCGCCCAGGCGCGTGCGTGCGCCCGCAGCGCCGGGGCTTCGGCAAGGATCGCCGACCACGCGCTCGGCGACCCCGCCGCGGCGTCCAGCCATGGCGCATGCAGCGCCCGCAGCGCGGTCGCCGCCGCGGCCGGCGCCTGCGCGAGATAGCGGTCGAGGAACGCCTGGCCCTTGATCCGGTCCGCGCCGTCGGGTTGCGGATACGGTCGCCACAGCATCGGACGCGCGGCCCACTGGGCGCGGACGAACGAATCCTCGCCGCGCACCACGTTGAGGTCGCAGCTCCACAGCAGCCGGTCGTAGTCGTCCTGGGCGACGAAAGGCAGCGCGACCGCCTGCAGCCGACCGCGCTGCAGCGAGCCGGCACCCGGGGAAGGCAGCGGCGACCCCGCCCAGGCGGACACCGCGGCGGCCGCCGGTCCAGGCGCTGCCAGCAGTTGCACCGGCACCGGGCCCGCGGCCATCCCGGCCAGCAGGGGCGGCAGCGCCGCCTGCGCCGGGTAGGTGAACAGCGAGACCCGCCACGCCCCCTCCGGCCTCGGGGGCACGCCCCACCCGCCGAGCAGCGACTGCGCGTGGCCGGGGTCCGCCTGGAACGCGTCGCGCGCGGCGATCAGCCCGCGCTCGCGCAGCAACCCGCCGGTACCGGCGTCGAAACCCGGAAAGAAGAACCAGCGCGGGATGGCCAGCGACGGCGGCGGCGAGGGCATCGCGTGAAGGCGGGCCGCGAAGGGCTCGGCGGTGAGGTACTCGAGCACGATCCACAGCCCCGGTGGGCGGCGGCTCGCCAGCGCCTGCTGCTGCGTGGCGTCGAGCCCACCTCCGAAGGCATCGATGGTCACCGCGGCCACCCCGTCGGCGGGCGCGTGCGCCCGGTCCACGACCTCGACGCCCTCGAGCCACTGCCGCCGCCGTTCCGGGCACAACTCCGGGCGCAGCGCCGCCAGCACCCGCGGCTGGTCGATCAGCAGGCGGACCGACAGGCCGTGTTCGAGCGCGAGGGCGCGCGCGAGGCGGAAGCACACCGCCGCATCGCCGTAATTGTCGACGACCCGGCAGTGGATGTCCCAGCGGGGGACGGCGGCAGAGGGGGTGGAGACCATGGGCAGTTGCGTCGGGGCCGGCGAAGGCGCGGCACGCGCCGACCCCGGACATCGTCGCACGCCTTCAGTCGGACGCGCAGACCGGGCAGGCTTTCGCCTGCGGCCCGCCGCCGGGTCTCGCGCGCGAGGTTGCCGCGACGGCCGCTCGATCGCCCTCCCGGACCGCCCGATGAACGCACTGCCGCTGTTCCCGTTGTTCGTGCTCGGCCTGCTCGGCGCCGCGGGCCTCTACGCTTACGCCGCCGCGCGCGCCGCCCGTCAGCGCGAGACCGCGCTGGTCGAGCACGCGGCCGCGCTCGACCCGCGGGCCCTCGCCGGACTGCACGATCACCTGTTGCGCAGCGCGCTCGACCTGTACGGCGAGCGGGAACTCGCGCCGGGCCGCGCGCGCATCGAATGCGTGGTGGTGCTGCGCGACCGGATCGACGCGCTGTGCGGCCGGACGAGCGGCGCGCTCAACCGCTCCCGATGGCGCGGACGGCTGCTGCCCGGCGCCCACCGGCTGCGCGGCTGGCCCCCGCCGCAACGGGTGCGCGCGTACCTCGATCTGAACCTGCTCGATGCGGCGGCCCCGGTGCCTGCCGACGTCGAGTCCGAGGCCCGGCGGATGCTGGCGGTCGGCTGGCCCACCGGAGGCTGAAGCGTCGGCCTGTCCGTCACGCGCCCCGCCGCGGGGATGGCGGCGGGGGCGGCACGACGAATCGCACCGCGGGCCAGTCGAGTCCGCTGTCTCGCCGCACGAGTTCGACATCGCCCGACGCCTCGGGACTCTCGCCCAGGGTCAGGGCGAGAGCCCCGGCCACCGGATCCCGGATCGCGCACTCGAGCCCGTAGCGGCGGGCCAGCGCCGGCGCATCGAGTACCGGGCCCGGTTCCGCGGTCGTCGGCTCGATCAGGCGCACGCCACCCTCCCACACCGCGTCCAGCCCCGATACCGGCGCGCGCTCGCAGCCGTACGGCAGCACGCCGTGCCGCCGGACGAACACCTCGAGCACGGCGACCGCCACCGCGTCCACCGCGCTTGCCGACAGCGTGGGCAACGCGAGCAGCGACCATCGAACCGGAGGCTGCCCATCGGCCAGCACGGCCGCGAGCAGCGGATTGTCGGCGCGAACCCGGCCTGCCCGGGATCCGGATCGACCGGGATCGAAGCCGCGCACCGTCGCGCGCAGGTCCGCGCTGACGCCTGCGGCGAGGACGGTTGACCGTCCGCCGGGATAGGCCACCCGGAACGGGCCTGCGGCGAACCACAGGCCGGCGCACGGTGGGATGCGCCCGCCGGCCTCGGCACGGGTCTGCCAGTTCAGCCGGATCTCGAGATCCATCGGGCGTGGCCGCGCGCTAGTCGCGCACGACCTCCACGCGCAGCTGCTGCGTGACGGTCGCGCGGCGCGTCTGCAGGAAGATGGCCTGGTGGCGACCGAACGGTGCGATGAATCGCGGTTCGCCGACCACGACGGTGTGATGCGTCTGGTCGAGCATCGACTGGCGAAGGTTGCGGATCAGGACGTCCTCGGTGCGCGGCGAGCGCAACGAGACGACGAACAGCTCGCCGGTCTCCGGACGCAGCCGCACCGGGGGCGTGAGCGCCTCCGGTCCGGGCTTCGCATAGGGCATGAAGGCGGCCAGAAACTCGAGCACCGAATCGGCCTCGCCGGTGACCGCGCGGCCGGCGCGCACATCGACGATGCGACCGATCCAGGCCACCGTCGGCTGCAGCGTCGCCTTCGCCAGCATCGTGGCCACGGTCTCGCGCGGCGTCCACGCCCACTCGATGCCGCCGAGGCCATCGACGATATGCGACGGATCGACCGCACCGGCGGGGGCGGAGCGGGGCTGGGCAAGGACGGCGGCCGGCAGCAGCGCGCTCCCGGCGATCGCGCGGGCGATGCGGCGGCGCTGCAGGTCGACCGGCGCCGCGAGCGCGGCCGGGCGCGCGTGATGTTCAGGATTCATGGCGGGCGAGGGACTCCGTGGCAGAGGCGGGGACAACGCGCCCGGGAGGCAAGCCCGCCAGCGCGAACAGCAGGTGCGACCCGTAGACGTACCACAGGAAGACATGCGACGCCGTCGGGAATGCAGTGCCGTGCAGGGCCTCTCCGATCAGCGGGATCACGACGGCCTGGATCAGGCCGATCACGCCCAGCAGCGCGGCGAACACCCGCGCGAGCCCGCAGAGGTCGCGGCGCAGCAGGTACAGGGCGAGCAGCCCGAGTTCCACGAGGCTGAGAAAGGCCGCGCCCAGCGGGACCCGGTTGGCCCTAAGCACGTTCGGATCGTCCTCGGCCAGCCCGGTGACCACGAGCCAGCCGTACCAGCCCAGCACCGCGACCGCTGCCAGCAGGAAGTTGAGGCTGATCGCCCGGCGCATCGGAATCCTCGCGTGTGTCCCGCGACCGGCATCAGGATCGCAGGGACGGCGCGATCGTGTCCCGCCCGGCGCGCCGCGCCG
>JBIPNU010000358.1:0-3683 GCA_044370615.1 Burkholderiales bacterium | reverse complement strand
CGTCGAGGGTGTCTTCCCAGCGCGCGCCGGGGAAGACGTCGGCCAGGCGCGTCTCGGGCAGGTCGAGGCCGCGGGCGAGCACCTGAGCGAGTACAGCCCGGAAATCGTGCAGCACCGGCAGGTCGCGGCCCTCGTTGAGCCGGTCGGGCGCGAGGCCCTCCCAGCGCCCGTGCGCCCGACCGCCCGCCACGCGAGCGCCGATCAGCCACATCGCGTTGCCGCGGCCGTGGTCGGTGCCGCGTGAACCGTTCTCCGCGGCCGTGCGGCCGAACTCGCTCAGCACGACGATGAAGTCGTCGGGCCGGTCGAAGTCGGACCGCAGTTGCCCGAGCGCGCGCGCCAGTCCCGCGAAGTTGTTGGCGAGCAGTCCGCGCGCTGCCCCCTGGTTGGCGTGGGTGTCCCAGCCGCCGGCCGACAGGAAGCCCACACGCAGCGACGGGTCGCTGCGCATGAGCGTCGCCAGGTGCCGCGCGTCGAGCGCAAGCCCGGTCGCGGTCGGCGCGGCCCCGTTGTCGGCGACCATCCGTTCGCGGGCGAGTTCGCGGGCCGTGTCGAGGCGGCTCGCCATGCCCTCGCGAAACGCGCGGCCAAGGCGATCGTCGCCGCCGTAGAGATCGGCCAGCGCCTCGCGCACGCGCTCGTCGGCAAGCACGCCCGGCCGGGCCGCGCCCTCGCCCCGCTGCACGAGCCGGGCGCGCGCGCTGCCGGCGAGGATGCCCGGATTGGCCTCGCCCACGCCGATCAGACGGACTCGGGTGGAGGCTGGCGCATCGGCGGCGACGAGCCGGTTGAGCCAGCCAGGTGCCTCGGTGCTGTGACCCGGCAGCCCGGTCTCCCAGTGGTGCTGCGCCTCGAAGTGCGATCGGGTGGGGTGTGGCGAACCCGCGGCGGGGATCGCGGCCAGCCGGCCCTCCCGCCACAGCGGCAGCAGCGGCGCGAGCGCCGGGTGCAGGGCGAAGCGAGCGTCGAGCGCGAGCGCGGTATCGGCCGTGCCGTCGGGGGACGGGATGGCGATGGTCGGTCGCAGCGCGGGATACTCGCGGTCCGACCAGGGGACCAGCGCCGACAGTCCGTCGCAGGCCCCGCGCAGGAACACCACCACCAGCCGGCCCGTCGAGGCCTCGGGCAGGCTCGCCGCGCGCACGCCGGTCAGCGGCGCGAGCAGGCTGGCGGCGAGCGCGCCACGAAGCCAGTGACGCCGCGCAGATGCCGGTGGACGGGGTCCGTGGGACATGGCCTGTGCGGGGGTCCCGACGCCCGCGTGCAGTCCGTCGGGCAGGCGGGTCCCCCGGGGGGGGGCCTCCGGAGCGCGGTCGTCGGCCAGCACCTGCGGTGCCCGCTCGCAGGCGGAAGTGGCGCCTGGTGCGGCATCACGAGCGGGCGTCGGTGTCGTCACGACGAGGGGAGGCGTCATGCCGGTCTCCGGTTCACTTGCGCATGTAATCGGGGCTGGCGAGCGCCAGCGCCGGCTGCACCGCGGGCGGCGCGCGAAGGATGCGTTCGCGCGAGGCCGCGGACAGGAAGGGCAGCAGATGCTCGAGGGCGACTGCGCCGGTGCCGGCGGCGGTGAGCGTGGCGGCGAGATCGGCGCGGCGGGTCAGCGCCTCGGGCGCGAGCCAGGTCGCCGCATCCGTGCGATAGCCGTCCGGCGTCTGCCAGGCGTTCATCGGCTGGCCGGCGCCGAACAGGAACCCCAGCGCGGCGCCGATCCGGCCCCGCGGCCCGGCCTGCGGCGGTTCGGCGGCCGCAAGCGTCGCGCCCAGCGCCGAGCACGCGTAGTCGATCGGCGTCTTGAAAAGCGCATGGGCGGGGTCCCAGAACTCGTCCGACCCGACCAGTGCGCGCATCACGCGGCGCAGGTCGCCGCCGCCGGCGAGGTATTCGGCTGCCAGGCGATCGACCAGCGCCGGCGGTGGCTCGTCGGCGACGAACGTGCGCGCGAGCCGCGCGGCGATACGCCGCGCGGTGGCCGGGTGCACCGCGAGCATCGCGATCACCCGCTGTCCCTCGGCCTCGCCGGCACCGGCCAGCGCGAGGCCCAGCACCTGCTTGGCTCCGTGGTCGTGACGGGCGGCGAGGAACCGGAACCCGGAGGCACCCTCGGGATCGACCGTCCAGCCGGTGAGCGCGCGCGCGAGTTCGCGTACGTCGCGCTGGTCGTAGCCGCCGTTCACGCCGAGGGTGTGCAGTTCGAGCAGTTCGCGCGCGTAGTTCTCGTTCGGCCCGCGCGACAGCCCGCGGGGGCCGCGCGCCCCGGTGGCCACGTTCTGCACCTGGTCGAGGTAGAACAGCATCGCGGGATGCCGGGCGCTCGCGAGCAGCAGCGTCTCGTAGCGGCCGAGCACGTGCGGGCGGATCGCGTGCAGCGCGTAGTGGCCGACGAAGGGCCGGGAGCCGCCCTTGCCGATCGACACGTTGAGGTGGTTGAACCAGAACTCGGTCAATCGGGCGAGCAGCGGATGCTCGACACCCGGGTCGGCGCAGGCGCGTATCCGCCACGCCGAGGCCTCCTGCGCGTTGGCGCGAGCGATCGGGGGCAGCGCGGCGGTGGGCTGCGCCCCGTCGGGCTGGGCGCGGGCCGCCCGCTGCCGCGCCTCGCGCTCCTCGCGCGCGGCGGCGAACAGTTCGGGCAGGCTGCGCTGCAGCGTGGGAAACGCGTCTGTACCCGAGGGGGCCTGTCGGCTGGCGGCAAGCGCCTGGTCGACCGCGTCCAGTGCCCACCCGCGCGGCCCGCCCGGATGCGCGCCGATCGCATTCACCAGCGCCGGTGCCGGCCAGTAGCCCAGACGGCTCGCCGCGCGATAGACGGCTGCGGTCTCGCTTGTCGCCGGGGGGGCGCTTGCCGCGAGCGTGGTCGTCCCCGGGCCAAGCGCGAGGAGGGCGGCGGCCAGGAGCACCGGGCGGACACGCGGTAACGGAGGGTGGGCAGAGGACATCGTTCGACCTTCCGGGGGGCTCGGGATCCACAACGCCGCGAACCTGTTCGCAGCGTACCTCGCGGCGGCACGAAGATGTAACCGGATGTCACGCAGCGGCGAGGCGTTCACGCCGCCGGCGGCCGCGGGCGAGCGCGCGCGCCGGGTCAGCGCTGCGCGTCGGGGCCGCGCTTCCAGAGGTCGGACAGGTACTCGTGGGCGCGGGTGTCGACCCAGGAAATCCGGTGCTCCACCGGGCGGTCCCCCCAGCCGAAGGCCACCCGCCGGATGCGCAGCACCGGGTCTGCGGCCGCGAGGCCGAGCAGGCGCGCGATGCGCGCCGGGCAGGCTACCGCCGAGAGTCGCTCGCTGCTGCGCACCACGTCGATACCGTAGTCGGATTCGTACAGCCCGTAGATCGTGCCCTCGCGCCGCTCGAAGCGGGCGCGGTCGAGCCGGGGGAACAGGGAGGCGGCCACGGTGATCTCGTCGAACAGCACCGGTCGAGCGTGCAGGTGCAGGAGATTTTCCACCCGCAGCACTGGCGCGCCCGGGGGGATATCGAGCGCGGCGGCGACCGCCGCGCTGGCGCGGGCGTGGCGAAACGCCAGCAGCCGGGTCTGGGGCAGTTCGCGCGGGTCGCCCGCCGGCGCATCGCGCGCGACGACATGGAAGAAACGGAACAGCAGCCGGTCGGGCGTGTGCGAGGCGACGAACGTGCCGCGCCCCTGGCGGCGGACCAGCATGCCGCCATCGACCAGTGCGTCG
>JBIPNU010000357.1:0-3689 GCA_044370615.1 Burkholderiales bacterium | reverse complement strand
CGACCGCCTACAGCAGCGTCGACCGCATCCTGCTCGCCGGCGGTTGCGCGGCGATCCAGGGCCTGGACGAGACGGTGGGTCGCCGCACCCAGGTGCCGACCGTCGTTGCCAATCCGTTCGCGGCGATGGACGTGTCCTCCAAGATCCGCCCGCGGCAACTGGAGATGGATGCCCCGTCGCTGATGGTGGCCTGCGGCCTCGCGCTGCGCCGCTTCGATCCGTCCTGATGCTGCCCCCGTCCCGCCAGGCGAAACCCTCGACATGATCCGCATCAACCTCCTTCCCCACCGCGAGATGCGCCGCCGCGAGCGGCAGCGCGCGTTCCTGCTCGCTTCGGTGGCCATGGTGGCCTTGGGCGGGGTCATCGTGGTGCTGGTGCACGGCGTGCTTGCCGCCCGCCTCGAGATCCAGAAGGGCCGCAACACCTTCCTCGAGGGCGAGATCGCCACCCTCGACAAGCAGATCGTCGAGATCCGCAAGCTGCGCGAGCAGACGCAGCAGCTGCTCGCACGCAAGCGGGTGGTCGAGACCCTGCAGGCAAACCGCTCCGAGGTGGTCGAGCTGTTCGACCAGATCGCCCGCCAGCTGCCCGAAGGCGTCTACCTGCGCAACGTCAAGCAGACCGGGCCGACGATCAGCATCACCGGGTTCGCCCAGTCGAACGCGCGGGTCTCGACCCTGATGCGCAACCTCGACGCCTCGCCGCTTCTGGAAAACGCCAAGCTGGTGGAGATCAAGGCGGCCACCGTCAACAATCAGCGGCTGAACGAATTCAGCATGAACGTGAACATCACCCGCAGGGTTCCCGACTCCAAGGGACCGGCAGGTACCGCGGCCAAGAAGTGATCGCGGACTCCCACGGCATCCGAAGCCCCCGATGAACCTAGACGAACTTCGCAGACTGGACCCCAAGAACGCCGGATCCTGGCCGCTGGCGGTCCAGCTCGTCACGCTGCTGCTCATCGTGCTGCTGGTGGTCGCCGTGGGATTCTGGTTCGACTGGCGCAACCAGTTGTCCGAACTCGACTCGCTGCGCGAACGCGAGGCGACCCTGCGCAACTCGTTCGTCGAGAAGAAGCGGCAGGCGGTGAACCTGCCGATCTTCCAGGCGCAGCTCAAGGACATCGAACAGTCCTTCGGCGTGCTGCTGCGCCAGCTGCCGAACCGGTCCGAAATGGATGCGCTGCTCACCGACATCAACCAGGCCGGACTGGGTCGCGGCCTGCAGTTCGAGCTGTTCCGGCCAGCACCCCAGGAAACCTTCTCCGAGTTCTACGCCGAACTGCCGATCAACATCCGCCTGTCCGGCAGCTACCAGGAACTGGGGCAGTTCGCGGCCGACATCGCCCGGCTGCCGCGTATCGTCACCCTCAACGACATCTCGGTGAGCACGGGCCGGGACGGCCAGCTCAGCATGGAAGCGGTGGCCAAGACCTTCCGCTATCTCGACGACAACGAACTGGCTCAACAGAGGAAGGCGGCCCAGGCTGCCCCCAAGAAGAAATGAACGCGACCGATCGTCTGCTCAGGCGACTGGCCCCGCTCGTGCTCGGCGTGGCCATGGTGGGCTGCGGGTCCGGGCAGTACGACGACCTGCGCCAGTTCGTGAACGAGTCGGGCGACGCGTCCGGCTCCCTTGTGCGGGTCGATCCGCTGCCGCGGGTGGAGCCCTACCAGGCGGCCAGCTTCACGGCCGCGGAGATCGAGGATCCGTTCCGTCCGCGCAAGGTCGAGCCTGCCCGCGCGGCACGGGGGAACCTCCAGCCCGACCTCAACCGCCGGCGCGAGCCGCTGGAGGCGTTCCCGCTCGACAATCTGAGGATGGTCGGGACGCTGCAGCAGGGCAAGCAGATGTTCGCGCTGATTCGCACCCCGGACAACAACCTGTTCCGCGTGCGGGTCAACAACTACATGGGCCAGAACTTCGGGCTGATCCAGGAGATCACCGAGTCCGGGGTCAAGCTCAAGGAACTCGTGCAGGACGGGAACGGCGAGTGGACGGAGCGCGTCTCCTCGCTGTTCCTGCAGGACGAATCGGAGACCAAGCGATGAAACCCAGTCCTCGCCACCCCGCCACCTCGCTCGCCCGCGCTACCGGCAGGCTCGCGACGCTGCTCGTAGCGGGCCTGCTCGCGCTGGCCGCGCCCCCGTCCGGCGCCCAGCCCGCGCCGGCATCATCGGGCGGCACCGCCCAGGGCTCGGAGGCCAATGCCATCCAGTCGGTGAGCGCCGCCACCACCCAGGGCGGCAACGTGCTGGTCCGCATCACGATGAAGGCGCCGCCGAAGGCGTTGCCGACCGGGTTCCAGATCGCCAACCCGGCTCGTCTCGCGTTCGACTTCGCCGATACCGGCAATGCGACCGGCCGTGGTGCCCAGGAGGTCGCGCAGGGCGACCTGCGCAGCATCAACCTGGTGCAGGCTGGCAACCGCACCCGGCTCGTGCTCAACCTCAGTCGCACCGTGCCCTACGAGGCCAGCATCGACGGCAACGCGGTCGTGCTGTCGCTGCAGGGCGCGGGCGGCATCGCCACCGCGGCGTCTCCGTCGCCGGGGCGCTTTGCCGAGGGCGCCGGCGGCAGCCGCCAGCACCGGGTCCTCAACATCGATTTCCGTCGCTCCCCCGAGGGTGCGGGCAACGTGATCATCGACCTCGCCGACAACAACACCGGGATCGACGTCCGTACGCAGGGCCGCAACATCGTCGTCGAACTGCCCCGCACGCAGATGCCGGCTCACCTGCAGCGACGGCTCGACGTCACCGACTTCGCTACGCCGGTGCAGTTCGTGAACGCGCAGCAGGTCGGCGAGATGGTCCGCCTCGAAGTCACCCCGCGCGGCCAGTGGGAGCAGTCGGCCTATCAGGCCGACAACCGTTTCATCCTCGAGGTCAAGCCGGTCGTCGAGGACCCCACCCGCCTCGGCGGCGGCCAGCGCCGCTTCATCGGCGAAAAACTCTCCCTGAACTTCCAGAACGTCGAGGTGCGGGCAGTGCTGCAGGTGCTCGCCGACTTCACCGGGCTAAACATCATCACCAGCGACACCGTCTCCGGCAGCGTCACGCTGCGCCTGCGCGACGTGCCGTGGGACCAGGCGATGGACATCATCCTGCAGGCCAAGGGGCTGGACCTGCGGCGCAGCGGCAACGTGATGTGGATCGCCCCTCGCGACGAACTGGCCACACGCGACAAGCTCGAGGCCGAGTCGCGCCAGCAGATCGCCGATCTCGAGCCGGTACGCACCGAGACCTTCCAGCTCAACTACGCCCGTGCCGACGCCTTCCAGAAGATCCTGACCGATCCTCAGCAGCGGGTGCTGTCGCGCCGCGGCAGCGCGGTGATCGACCAGCGCACGAACACGCTGTTCATCCAGGACACGCCGAGCAAGCTCGAGGAGATGCGCCGGCTGGTTCGGCAGGTCGACGTCCCCGTGCGCCAGGTGATGATCGAGGCACGGGTGGTCGAGGCGGCCGACACGTTTTCGCGCAACCTCGGTGCGCGGCTGGGCGTGTTCGACCGTCGCCCGGGAGGCGCCACGCTCACCAACAGCGTGCGCATGGGTGTAGGCGGCCAGCTCGAGGCCAGCGCCTTCCTGCTCGGCACGCCGTCGCAGGTCGCCACCCCGATCCCGACGCTCACCCAGAGCCTCGGCGTCTCGCTGCCGGCGCAGAACATCGGCGGTGCGCGGCCC
>JBIPNU010000356.1:0-3695 GCA_044370615.1 Burkholderiales bacterium | reverse complement strand
TCGCCCCCAGCCGCCCAGGCTGCGCACAAGGACCCCGACGCGCAGGCGCCCATCGACCCGAAGCCCGACAGCGCGCCTGCCACGAAGGCTCCGGGCGTGGCCATTGGCCCGACCAGCGGCCAGTTCTCCGGTGTCTGGGTATAGAACCCGCCGTAGTGGCGCATCGCGCGCGGCAATCGCCCGAGGTAGATGGCCAGGTTCGGCTGCAGGCGGCTCGCCGCGCGAATCACCGAATCGGGAAACTGCGGGTCGACTGGTGGCGCTTCGCGGGCGTCACCGGGCGTGCTGTTGCAGGCCCACCCGAGCTTGATCCAGTTGCCCTCGACCGGACCATCGGGCCGGCAGTGGATACCCCCGGGCATCGGCTCGACCAGCCGGCGGGTCGCGGGGTCGGCGGCGAGCAGTTCGCGGTCCTCGTCGCTCCAGGCGAGCGTCTGGCCATCGAGGTCGATCGCGAAGGGCTGGTGGCGCGCCACCGCCTGCCGCACGTCGGGGAAGGCGACCTTCTGCTGGAACACGCACTCGACCCCGAGGTCCTCGCCGAGCATCGTGGCGATCTCCTGGAGGAAGGGGCCGGCCGCGTTGACCACGCGCGCAGCGCGCAGCACCCGCATGCTTGTCCCGGGGGCGGCCGAACCGGCGGCGGTCGCAGGCGCCCCCTCCTGCGTGAGCGCGATCTCCATCCGGAATGGCGGGCCCGCCGCGATCGCCCGCACCTCACCCCGCACGAGACCCCCCCCCGCCTCGCGGATCGACTCCAGCATCAGGCTGCCCATCTGCTGCGCGTCGATCGACCCGGCGCGACGGATGTGGATGACCGTGGCGGCGTCCGACGCGAACGCGGGAAACGTCTGCCGGATCAGGCCGCGGTCGAGCAGGACGTCCACGCCCGAGGGAGCAGCCTGCCAGGGCGCGCGCCGCGGCGGCGCGTAGTCGCCCGCGCGCTCGCGAAGGCGGATCTGCCCGGGCGAGTCCGCGTAGCCCAGGTGCAGCGCATCGATCAGGTCCTGCGGCCGCTCGCGCCGCGTGACCAGCGCATAGCCGCCGCGCGTCATGTTGAGCCGCCCACCCGAGGCCTCGTCGAGCCGCTCCATCAGGTCGATCGAGTGATCGGTAAACGCGGTCATCACGCGGTGCGGCCACCAGTTGCGGTAGTTCTCGCCCGACTGCGCCGAGGTGAGGCTCATCGGCGCGAGCGGATCGAGCAGCGCAATGCGTCGCGCGCCGTGGTCGCGTACGAGGTAATACGCCACGGCGATGCCCACG
This sequence comes from Burkholderiales bacterium, assembly GCA_044370615.1. Lineage (GTDB taxonomy): Bacteria > Pseudomonadota > Gammaproteobacteria > Burkholderiales > CAIKXV01 > CAIKXV01. Next base: position 2,429 of record JBIPNU010000356.1, on the reverse strand, counting down.
CTGCCCGCGCCGATGACGGCGACATCCACTTCATCCATCACGCGTTTCCGGTTCGTCCGGACCCGAGTGTACCGGCGAGTGCCCCCGGTGCACAGGCGATGGCGCGGTCCGCCACGCGGCGCACGGAACACGCGCCGGCACCGCCCTCGCGCGATCGGTCCACACGCGTAATCGAGCGCTCGCCAGACGCCGCGTGAGCAACGCCCGGCAGGCGGTTGGGGCCAGTCGTCGGAGGCGCGGTGGTCGGCAGGCCTGGAGACAGCCCACTCCGGCATGAAGGTGCCGCCCTCCGGGCCGAAGGCCCGGCTCTCGTCCGTGGCGCTTGCGCCCGGCCCGATACGGCGGACCGTACCGCTGGCCACGAGGAACGCGCGCGCAGTCCACCCCCGTCTCGTCCGCCAGCAACCGTGCCGGATCGAGAACGCAGGCCGCCACGTCCGTGCTTCGAGCACGCCGCGCTCGGTACTCGGGGATGACGGTGCGGCCGGCTCGCGCAGCGCCCTCGGGAGCGACGCCACCTCGCTGCGCGCGCCGGACGCGACCCTCGACCCCTCGTGATTCGCCCTCGGGGAGACGCGTACCGATCCGTCGCGCGCCTCGCCGCGCGCTGGAGCGCGTACGTCCGCAGTCCTGATGATGCGAATGACTCGGTGGCCCTTCTAGACTGCATCCACGCTGAGGCGATTCACCTTCGCTGCGGGCCGAACACAAACGCGGCTTCCGGTCGAGCGCCTCCCGTGTCTCTTGCCTCTTGCCTCGTGTCTCTTGCCTCTTGCCTCGTGTCTCTTGCCTCTTGCCTCGTGCCTCGTGCCTCTTGCCTCTTGTCACTGTCACGCCGCAGCCGTCACGTCCATGAGTGAGCGGGGTCTCGATGTTCTCGAGCGACAAGGCAGCCACGCAGGATGCTATCGCTCGTTGGACCCGACGCTTCCCTGGCATCGCACTCCTGACCGTTGCGCTCGGCTCGGCCGCCGTTCGAGTACTTGCACCTTCGCCCGACATCGAGCCGATGTCGACCGGACGACGGGAGTTCTTCGTCCAGGCCGCCGGAAGGCACCGGGCCTGCATGACTTCCGGTCACGCGGGTCTCGAATGATCGTCACCACCCTGCTTGCTGGAGCGCACTTCCATGACTACTGACCGACGCACCGCCGAGGCGGCCAACACCAGTACCCTGAACGGTCGCCGCACCACGCTTTCCGAGCGCGCGAAACAGGCGCGCCGCGACTACCTCGAACAGTCGTATCGAACGCTGCTCGAGTCCTGCGCTGCGCGCAACCCGGAGCCGCTTCGCCCCTGGGGCGAGACGAGCGCCCCCCCGACCGCTGTCGAGACGCGCAGGTCCCATGGCGCGTACTGGCGAATCGCGGCCGTCCTCGCGGTCGTCGCGGTGATCGTGATGAACGCGCCCGGTGGCAACGGCTCGGCGAAGGACCCGGCGACGCAGGCGGCGGCCCCGGAATCGCCCGCGGCGATCGCCGCAGCAGCTTTCGGGGCCGAGCCCGGTTCGGCGGACCGATCCGGCGCGCCGGAGGGCGATACCGTACCCACGGCCTACCTGCCGAAGAAGCCGTGATCCTGGCAACGGGCGAGCGGGCGTCGGGCGAGGACCTTCGCCCGTATCCCGCGCGGAGTCCCGCCGCGTCGGCGTCCGAGGGGCTTCGCGTCCGCTGCGAGCGTTCGCACGCCCGGCAGGCGACGCGCGCTCCTCAAGGGCGCAGTTCGTCGACGTGTACACCCGCCGCCGGCATCCGGAAGGGAGCAACCGGCGGAAGCGTCGACACCTTGCGCACGACGCTGGTGATCGTGTTGACCCCGACCTTTTCCCGGATCGCGCCGATCTGCGCGCGCACCGTGGAAAGGCTGACGGCCCGGCGGCGCGCAATGTCCTGCGGCCGGATGCCGTCGCAGAGGGCGACCAGTACCTCCCGCTCGCTGGGCGTGAGGCCGGTCGCCTTCGCGAAGAGCGTGATCACGGTCGCATCCATCGGTTCGTACTGCCCGGTGACGAGCAGCACCATCGGCTCCCGCCCCGCACCCTCGCCGCCCAGCGGCAGCACCGCCACCAGGCGCGATCCGCCCGGGGCGCCGAGTTCGAGCAACGAGCGGCGACCAGCGACCGCAGCGCCGATCGCGCGCTCGAGCGAGCCCTGCTGGGAGGCGACCGCGGCGAACAGCATGCCGCCTCTCACGGCGAGTCCACAGCCGGCGCGAAGCGCCGACTGGGCGGCCTCGTTGGCGTGGCAGAGCGCCCCGCGGCCGTCGACGAGCACGATGCGCAGCGCGATCGCATGCAGGGCATCGCTGAGCCGGCTGGTCATCTCGTAGGGCGACAGTTTGGCAGTCATCGACAGGGGCTGGGGCGGGGACGGTGGAAGCGACAAGGAAGCCTCGATTCGGTGGACCGGACGACCCCGGGGGCCGGGGTG
>JBIPNU010000354.1:0-3705 GCA_044370615.1 Burkholderiales bacterium | reverse complement strand
GGTCTGTGGGTGATCCGCCTCGCGGCGCACGATGCGCGCGTCAAGGCGCTGATCTCGTGTGCGCCGGGCGGTGCGGGCTACTGGGGTACCGACGAGGAACGCGCCGAGGCGCGGCGCGCGGCCGAAGAGCGGGCGCGCACCAACTGGTTCGGCCCGCGCGGCACGCGGCCGCCGGTGAAGCCGATGACCGAGGCGGCCCAGCGCGAGGAGTTCCTGCGCTGGTCGCTGAAAGACCAGGGGCTGCTGGACCAGCTGACCATGCCGATGTACCTGGTCAACGGCAAGGTCGACCACCTCACCCCGATCGGCAACATCTACCTGCTGCTCGAGAGCGGCCCGCCCACCGGCCGCGTCGCGCGCGTCTACGACGACGACGGGCATATTGCCGCGAAGAACGAGCGGATCTGGGCGCCGGCGGCGTGGTCCTGGATGCGCGAGCAACTTCAGCGCTGAGTCGCGCCTCGCCGCGCCGGCTCCAAGCCTGCGCGGCGATCCGCGGTCGCGCGTCCCTCCACTCGAGCGGGTGCGGTTGCGAATCGCACGCGCGGACCCCGGCGCCAGTCGTGCCGAACGCAGTCGTGGCCGCGTCCGGCCACGCGTCCATCGCCGACGCGAGGCGGCGGCCGAACGATCGTCGGCGGCCGTCGGCGCAGCCGCTCAGCTCACCAGCGCCGGAAGCAGCATCAGCAGCAGCCAGCCGACGAGCACGCGCCGCTGCAGTCGTGCCGCCGAATCCAGGCGAGCGACTGCGCGGGCGCAATCGTCGCTGTCGGCCGCCCCGCGCGACGCGCCCAGCGCACCCTGCGCGCAGGCGGCCACCAGCGGCCGCGCGCCGGCCAGACGGCCTCCGGCCGCTGGCGGCGTTGCCCGCCAGGCCTCGGCCGTGGCGGCGGCATCGCCCACGATGGCCGCCAGCGCTGCGGTAACCCGCGCGGGGAGCGCCTCCACCCGGTCGCGCGCCAGCAGCGCCCACTGGCCGAAGGTGTCGCGTACAGCTGGATCCGGCGACTGGCCCCAGCGCAGCGCCAGCGCTTCGCCGACGCGGCAGAGCACCGCTCCGGCACCGCCTGGCAGCAGCGCGAACCAGAACAGCGGCGCGTAGACATCGCGCAGCAGGTCGGCCGCCGCGCGCTCGATCGCGGACTCGGCAATCGCCAGCGGCGAGGGCGTCGTGGGCACCGCCGCCTGCGTGGCGACGGCGGCATCCGGCATGCCCGCGCTGCCCGCCGCCGCCGCCGGCCAGGTGTCCAGCACCTCCAGCGCGAGATCGGGCCGTCCTTCGGCAAGCGCCCAGCGCAGGCGGTCGAAGGCCATCGCCACCGGTCGCCATCGCAGCACGAGCCAGAGCAGGTAGACCGATAGCAGCGCGGAGAGCAGCCACAGGCCCCCGGCCAGCTGCGCGCCGGTCAGCGCGGCCACGCCAGCGAGCCCGATCGCCAGCAGCGTCCAGGCCAGCGCCGCGTGCGCCGGGCGGCCGCCGTTGAGGTGCAGTTCGGTCCAGTCGGCCGCGAGCGCGAGCGCGCGATCGATCCACGGCGCACCGGGTGCGTCGCGGCGGGAGGACAGCAGCATCGCGAGTCCGGACCCGATCAGGCTCATCGCGGGCGCACCCTTGCCGCGGGCCGCGATGCATGGAGCCGCCCAGGGCAGCAGCGCATTCGCAGGCTCAGCGGCGCAGCCGCAGGTAGATCTCCGGCAGCTTCGCGGGCAGGCTGCCGATCTGGTCGAGCACCAGGTAGTGGCCGCGGCCGAAGATCTGCGGCAGGTACTGGTTGGCCAGCGTGTCCACGGTGATGCAGAACGGATGCACGCCCGCGTTGACCGCTTCCTTCACCGCCATGCGCGTGTCCTCGTGAAGGTAGCGGCGGTCGCCCCCGTCGTCGTAGTCCTCGGGCCTGCCGTCGGAGAGCAGCAGCAGCAGGCGACGCGGCGTCTGCACGCCCTCGAAGCGGTGCACGGCGTGGCGGATCGCCGCGCCCATCCGGGTGGCAAGCCGCCCGGACAGCCCCCCGACGGTCGCCCGCACCGAGTCGTTGAACGGCTGGCCGAAATCCTTGATCCGGTAGTAGTTGACGTTGTCGCGGTACTTCGAGCAGAAGCCCGCGATGCTGTAGGGATCGCCCACTTCCTCCATGCTCTCGGCGAAGAGCAGCACGCCCGCGCGTACCGTGTCGACCAGCCGTCCGCTGCCGTCGGCCACCGTCTGCATGATCGACGTGGACAGGTCGGCGAGCAGGGTGACCGCGACATCCCGGTTGCGGATCGCACGCCGCTTGTAGACCCGGGGTTCGGGCGAGCGCCCGGCCGCGCGCTCGGTCACGTACCGGATCGTGGCCTCCAGGTCGAGGTCGTCGCCGTCCATCTGGCGCGTCAGTGGCGCCGGTCGGGTCGGCTTCTGTGCCTGGATCGCCTTCTTCAACCGCTTGAGCGTGCCGGCGTGGCGGTCGGCCAGTCGCTGAGCCTCGAGCGGATTGTTCTCGGCCAGCACCTTCTCCGCCACCCACGCCCAGTCGGGCTTGTAGCGGTTCTCGCGGTAGTCCCACTCCGGATACGGAATCCCGCGATCCGGCCCCTGGCCCTTGCCCGGGGCCTGCGGCGAACGCTCGCCGGAGCGCATCTCGCCGGCACCCTTCCGTGCCGCCGCCGACTGCGCCTGCGCCGCGGCCGCCGACTCGTCGGCCTCCGCCTCCTGGGCACCGGTCTCCTGCTCGACCGATTCACCCTCCTCGTCCTGCTCGCCCTCGCCCTCGCTCGACTGGGAGTCCTTCTGTTCCTCGCTGCGCTCGCTGCGACTGCCCGGTCCCTCCGCGGCCTTGACCTCGTGGCCGAGGTTGGGAGAACGCCCGGGGAGGTAGGCGGCCTGCGCCTCGTCGGCAGAGTACAGGGTCGGCAGCCCGCACAGCGGCAGCAGCGCGCAGGCGATCGCGTGCGCATCGGCCACCGTCGCCTGCGGTTCGAGCAGGCGGGCGAGCAGGCGCGCCTGCGCCTCGTCCAGGCCATGCGGCTGTCCCTGTGCCAGCCGCAGGCTGGCGATCGCGTAGTCGCACCACGCCCGGGCCGGCCCGTCGACCGGCGTCGAGAGCGCCGCCAGCCGCGTCAGGCGCCTCACATGGGTGGGCGCGATGCAGCCGATCGCGTGATCGATGCGAAGGTCCTCGCACAGGTCGAACAGCAGGCGGAAGCGTTCGGCATCATCGCCGTGCACGGCGATCAGCGGCTCCCAGGAGATCGCCAGCGCCTCGGCCACCGCGCCCTCCAGGCCGAACTGCGCGAACAGGCGGCGCAACGGGGCCACTGCGTAGGTGCCGAAGGCGAGATGCCCGGCCACGTGCAGGGTTCCGAGCACTGCATGCTCGCGGTCGGGCAGCGCCACCGGCATCAGCAGCGCGCGTCCGTCGGTCTCGACGAAGGCGCGTCCGCGATCCGGCGACCAGCCGCTCTCGCCGATCTCGCAGGGCTCCCCGTACCAGGCGGTGAGCAGCATCTTCAGGAACCGCTCGTGGCTCTGCGGCCGGAAGCCGGGCAACTCGTCGAGCAGCAGGCGCAGGCTCTCGTCGGACTCGAGGCGGAAGTAGGCCTCGCCGCGGAAGCGGTCGATCGTGAGCAGATCGATGCCACGCCGCGCCCACGGTCCGATCGCCCCGGCCCCCAGCAACTGGCGGACCCGCAGCGCTCCGGGCAGGAAGTTGCCCAGCGCGAGCCGGC
>JBIPNU010000353.1:0-3711 GCA_044370615.1 Burkholderiales bacterium | reverse complement strand
CGGCACCGGGTCGCTCCCCGCTGCCGCGCGGGGCCCGCCTGCCGCCGCTGGCGGGACGAACCCGGGGGCTGCTCTCCCCCGCTCCGCGCCCGCGTCGAGCGCATCCGGCCGATCGACCGGCAGCCGGACCGCGGGTGCCGGGGCGAGCGCTGCGATCCGGCGCCGCAACGGCGGGTGCGTGGAGAAGCAGCGGCGCACCGCCGGCGCGAAGAACAGGTGCGCCGCGGCCTGGGCCGCCGGCGAACCGAGACGGGGTCGCGCGCCTTGTCGTTCGACCGCGACCAGCGCGCGGCGCAGTCCGTCGGGGTTACGGGTGAACTGCACCGCGGACGCATCCGCCAGCCATTCGCGCTGGCGCGAGATCGCCGCCTGCAGCAGGCGACCGGTCACCGCGCCGATCTGGCCGATGGCCATCAGGGGCCACAGCGCGAACAGGACGAACAACCCCATCTTCGAGCCGGGCATCCGACGCGCGAGGCTCCACGGCAACGCCGCGAGGCCGAGCAGGCCGGTCATCCAGGCGATGAGGCGAACGTTCATCCGCATGTCGCCGTTCAGGATGTGGCTGAACTCGTGGGCGACCACGCCCTGCAGCTGGTCGCGGTCGAGCGTGCGCAGCGCACCGGCCGTGACGACCAGCGTGGCGTCCGACGGCGAAAACCCGGCGACAAGGGCATTGATCGAGGGCTCGTCGCGCAGCACGAACACGCGAGGTACCGGAACGCCGGAGGCAATCGACATCTCCTCGACCACGTTGCGCAGCCGCCGACCCTCGGCATCCTCGGGCCGGGCCGGCAGCAGCGTGGCGCCCAGCGACCGGGCGACCGCATCGCTGCGCGCGAGCGCGAGGGTCGTCCAGAGCACCGGCAGCAGCATCGCGAGCAGCCAGCCCAGCGCCACGTTGCGGGCGAAGACCGGATCGTGCTGCAGGAGCTCGCGCACGCCGATGGAGGGCGGCTCGACGCTGTCCCGCCCGTCGCCGCGGGCATCCGGGCCCGCGGGAGCCGAGACCGGCCCGCCGCTCGAGGACGCCGCCGCGAGCCCCCGCGGATCGCCGGGCGGGACGAGCGGGCCCGCGCTGGCGGGGCTCGCGGGACGGGCGAGGGGCTCGCCGACGGTGACCACGAGCGTGAGCAGCGTGAGCGCGGCCACCACGGCGAGGATCGCGAGCATGAAGACCAGCGCCAGCCTCCGCGTCCGGCGACGAGCCTGCGCCTGGGCCTCGAGGAAATCCACGGCCGCCGGCGCGGCGACGCCCGGCTCAGCGGAAGCTGACCTTGACCGCTTCGCGCGCCGCCGGCGTGGTCACCTCGAGCATCTTCGCGATCGCGAACCCGAACAGGGAGGCGATCACGCTGCCGGGGAACATCTGGCACAGGTTGTTGTAGGTCAGCACCGAGTCGTTGAAGGCCTGGCGCGAGAACGCGACGCGGTTTTCGGTGGATGTCAGCTCCTCGGAGAGCTGCATCATGGTCTGGTTCGCCTTGAGGTCGGGATAGGCCTCTGCCAGCGCGAACAGCCGGCCCAGCGCGCCGCTGAGCACCGATTCGGCGCCCTCCAGCGCAGCCATCGCCCCCACCGCCCCTGGCGCGGCGGCAGCCGCCTTGAGGCCGGCCACCGCCTGGTTGCGCGCGGTTATCCCCGCCTCCAGCGTCTCGCGCTCGTGGCGCAGGTACTCCTGCGCCACCGACACGAGGTTCGGGATCAGCTCGTAGCGGCGCGTGAGCTGCACGTCGATCTGCGCGAAGGCGTTGCCGTAGGCGTTGCGCGCGCCCACCAGCCGGTTGTAGGTGACCACGGCCCAGAACGTCACGGCCGCACCGGCCACCAGCACGATGATCAGAATCGTATTCATGCGATCGTCTCCCTGATGGTCGCGGCCGTCGGGCGGCGACGACGAAACCCGGCGCGCCAACGGCCGCGCTGCTCGCCGCCCGCATGATACGGGTCGCGGCGTGTCGCGTGCACCGCGCGCGAACACCGCCCGTCCGGCCGACGGCGCCGGTCGTCCCGAACGCGCGGCGGCAGGGACGGTACGATGTGGCCCGTTCCCCGCACGAGCCCCCCGATGCCCTGGCGTTTCGACAATTCCTATGCCCGACTGCCCGAGGCGCTGTACACCCGCATCCCGCCGGTGCCGGTGCGCTCGCCTTCCCCGGTCATCGTCAACACCGCGCTGGCCACGGAACTCGGCCTGGATAGCGAGGGGTTCGACAGCCCGCGGGGCGCCGAACTGCTCGCGGGCAACCGCCTTCCTCCCGGCGCCGAACCGATCGCCCAGGCCTACGCCGGGCACCAGTTCGGCCACTTCGCGATGCTCGGGGATGGACGCGCCGTGCTGCTCGGGGAACTGATCGCCCCCGATGGACGCCGGTACGACCTGCAACTCAAGGGGTCGGGCCGCACGCCCTATTCCCGCTCCGGGGACGGCCGGGCGGCGCTCGGGCCGATGCTGCGCGAATACGTGATCGGCGAGGCGATGCACGGACTCGGCATCCCCACCACCCGGGCGCTCGCCGTGGTCGCCACCGGCGAGCGCGTCTACCGAGAGACGCCGCTCGCCGGCGCAGTGCTCGCGCGGGTGGCGGCCAGCCACATCCGCGTCGGCACCTTCGAGTACTGCGCGGCGCTGCGCGACCTGCCGGTGCTGGGCGCGCTGATCGACCACGTGGTCGCGCGACACTACCCCGCGCTCGTCGGCGATGCCCGACCCGCGCTTGCGCTGCTGCAGGCGGCCATCGAGCGGCAGTGCGACCTGGTGCTGGACTGGATGCGCGTGGGCTTCATCCACGGCGTGATGAACACCGACAACATGACGCTGTCGGGCGAGACGATCGACTACGGTCCCTGCGCCTTCATGGACACCTACGATCCGCACACGGTGTTCAGTTCGATCGATCACCAGGGGCGCTACGCGTTCGGCCAGCAGGCACCGGTCGCGATGTGGAACCTCGCACGGCTCGCCGAGGCGCTGCTCGGCTCGATCGACCCGGACGAGGACCGCGCGATCGAGCTGGCCAGGGACGCGCTGGGGCGCTTCGGCGAGCGCTTTCGCGACGGCTGGGTCGCCACGCTGCGCGCCAAGCTGGGGCTCCAGTCGCACGAGGCCGAGGATGCGGACCTCGGCCAGGACCTGCTGTCCTGGATGGCGGATGCGAGTGCCGACTACACCACCACCTTCCGCGCGCTGTCCGACGGGTTTGCGCCCGGCGACCCCCGCGCGGCCGACCCGCGATTCCAGGCGTGGCAGGCCCGCTGGCAGGCGCGCCTGGCCCGGGACGGTCGCGATCAGCAGATCGCATTCGCGCAGATGCGATCGGTCAACCCGGTCTACATCCCGCGCAACCACAGGGTCGAGGAGGCGCTGGCCGCGGCGGTGGACGCTCGTCCCGGCGACGCGGACGCCCTCGCGCCGCTGCGCCGGCTGCTCGACGCGGTATCCCGGCCGTTCGACCGGCGACCCGGCCTGGAGGCGTTCGAACTGCCCGGGCCCGCATCTAATCCACCCTATCGCACGTTCTGCGGCACCTGAGCGCGCGGCCGCGGGCCACTCCGCGACCCGGCGCTACCGCCAGGCCGCGCCCCGCGCGACCCGGCCTGTGCGGGCGGGCCTGCAGGCCGCACTGCCCACCCTCGGGGCCCGGTCTGCCGCCGAGGGGCGGCGCGCCGTCCATGAAAGGCAGTTCATCGGAGGGCGCGCGCCCGCCGCCG
>JBIPNU010000352.1:0-3713 GCA_044370615.1 Burkholderiales bacterium | reverse complement strand
CTGGCCCGCCCGCTCCCGCAGTCCGGCCGCCACGCGCAGCACCTCGGGATAGTGGGATTGCTCCTCCCACCCAGGCCGCTCGATCTGCGCCAGGCAATGGTCGATCTCGGCGAGGGCCGCGACCAGGTCGCCGGTCCCGGCGAGGGCGAGCGCGAGTCGGGAACGGAAATACGGCGCGGCAATGCGTCCGCCCAGGGAATCGTGAATCCCGAGGATGCCGCGGGCCGTCGCGATCGCAGGCCGAGGGTCCACACGATGCGGCGCCAGGAGGATCTGGCAATAGGGCCCTTGCAGATGGGTGAGGAACGGCAGGCCCTGGTCGATGCCGAGCTGGATCACTTCGTCCAGGCGCCGCTCCAGTTCGCCCGGATCACCGCGATACTCGTGCACACATTGGCCGACGGTGCAGTTGAACCCGATGTCGAACCAGTGGCCAATTCGTTGCGCATGCTCTGCGGTGCGACGGCATCGCGCGAGGGCCTGATCGGGGTGACCAAGCATCCACAGCCAGTTGCTCGCGTAGATGCCGGCGATGGTGAGCGGGTCGTGATTAGTCAGGCGGACGATGTGGCCGTGCCGCTCGCGGTCGTAGCGCGTCTCGATGGCATCGCCGTGCCATTTCGCTTCCAGCAGGTCGCCGTGCCAGAAGTGGCAGACCACCGCCGACATGTGGGCCACCATCCTCAGGTCCTCGTCACCCGAGACTTCGGCTGCGTCGAGCATCTCCCGCACCCAGAGCAGCGAGTCGCCGGTGCGTCCCTCCGTCAGCGCGTGCATGCTCAGCCCCCAGAGGATGGGCACGTAGAGGTCGAAGCGCCGCTGGGCCTGCGCCAGCGGCCATGCGGGCTGCAGCGCCGTGGCGACGTTCGGGTTGAACCACCCACCCAGCGCCATCCAGGTCATGCCGTGCTGCGCCCGCGCCTCCAGTTCCCGGTGATCGCGGAGCGTGGGGTCGGCGATCGCCATGGCCGCCTCGATCGCCTTCTCGCCGTGGGCCACGGCCTCCGGCAGGGCAAAGCGGCCGAAGGCCAGCCGCGCCGCCCGCGTCCACGCCTCGGCCGCCTGCGGCAGGAGGCCGGCGCGCTGGTAGTGATGCGCCACCACCTCGGGGTTCGCCGGCGGCGATTCGGCGGACGCGCCATCGAGCACCTCGGCGATGCGCGCGTGCAACTGCGCCCGGCGGCTCCGCAGCAGTGAGTCGTAGGCAGCATCCTGGACGAGCGCATGCTTGAACACATGGACCACGCCCTGCGCCTCGTGGCGGCGAAACAGCAGCTCGGCGGCGACGAGCTGATCGAGCGCGCGGTCGAGTTCGCGCCGCGACAGCGGAGAGACCTGGGCGATGAGCTCGTCCGAGAACTCGCGTCCGATGCAGGCGCCGATCTGCGCTGTCTCCTTGATGGGCGCCAGACGGTCGAGGCGCAGCATGAGCGAATCGCGCAGGGTGCTCGGAATGGCGGGCTCTTCCAGCGAGCCGGTCATTTCCCAGCCGGCCGCCGTCGACCGCACCGCCCCCGACTCCAGCAGTGCCTTGGTGAGCTCCTCCACGAACAGCGGCACGCCATCGGTCTTGTCCACGATGTGCGCCAGCAGGGGTGGGGGCAGTGGGCGCCCGCCAGCGACCCGCGTGGCCACCTCCCGGACACCCTCCGGGTCGAGCCGCCCGAGCGTCAGCGAAAGCACCTCCTCCTTGCCGCTCCACGCGGCCTGGAATTCCGGCCTGTGGGTGAGCACCATGAGGATGCGCAGCTCCCGCAGCCTCGCCACCAGTGCCGAGAGGACTTCGAGCGAGCTGGGATCGGCCCAGTGGGCGTCCTCGAACAGCAACAGCACCGGCCCGTGCCGCCCGGCGGCTGCGATGAGATCGACCAGGGCGCGGATGGTCTCGTCCTTCTGCTTCTGCGGGCTGAGGTTGGGCAGCACACCGTAGCGTGCCTCGGCGGGCAGCCCGAGCACGCGCGCGAGAAGATGCGCAGCCGTGGTGGACAGCCCGGACTGGCGGCACACCAGCGCATCCAGCCGCCCCAGCCGGGCCTCGGGCGAGTCATCGCGCTGGAACCCCAGCAGCCGTTCGAGATGGGCGATGATGGGGTATAGATCGCTGTTGATGTGATGGGGGCTGCATTGGTACTGCGCCGCCGACACGCCTTCGCTCCGGGCCCGCTCGCGCAGCGCGCGCAGGATGCGGCTCTTGCCGATGCCCGGATCGCCGCACAACAGGATCGCCCTGGAGCGCCCCGCTTTCGCCTGCTCCCAGGCCGACATCACCACGGCGAACTCGCGATCCCGCCCCACCATGGGCGCGAGCGACGGCCCGGCATGCGCGTCGAAGCGCGTCTCCGTCGAACGTTCGCCCAAGACACGCCACACCGGCACCGCCTCGGCGATGCCGTTCAACGTGTGCGCCCCGAGGTCCTGCCAGTCAAACGCAGCCGCGGCCAGCGAATGGGTTCTCTCGCTCGCCACGACCGCCCCCGGGGCCGCGAGCGCCTGCAGGCGTGCGGCGATGTTGGGCGCGTCGCCGATGGCAGTGCGGTCCTGCTCGTTGCCGGCGGCGGACTGGCCGATGACCACCAACCCGGTGTCGATGCCGACCCGCGCCTGCAGTCTCTCGAGACCCCCGCCGGCACGCGCGGCCGACTCCAGCGCCAGGTCATCCAGGCGTGCCTGGATGGCAAGACCGGCGCGCACGGCGCTCTCGGCGCCGGCCTCCAGGGCAACGGGATAACCGAAATAGGCCAGGACGCCATCGCCGAGGAACTGCGCGACATGCCCGCCGAAGCGGCTGACGGCGCCCGCGCAGGCGTCCTGATAGGTCCGGATGAGGGCGCGCAATTCCTCCGGGTCGAGCCGCTGGCTGAGGGCTGTCGATCCCACCAGATCGCAGAACAGCACGGTAAGCTGGCGGCGCTCTGCCCCGGGCATGGCTGAAGACGCACCCGCCTGGTCGGCGGCGGACTTCAGCGCTGCCTGGATCTTGCGCCGCGGCCCGAGCGGGATGCCGAGCTCGGCGAAGTCTGCGTCTGCCAGCAGCCGCGCCGCCTCCAGATCCACCTCATTGCGCGCGAACACCTGCGCATACTGGCCCAGGCCCAGGCCCTGCAACAGCCCCTCGAGCTCGCTCATGGTCACATTCCGATCGATGTGGTCGCTGCGTTGGGAGAATATGCTTGCGGCTGCTGGAACACACGCCCTCGCGCAGCGCGCGTCCCTCTCGATGTCGGCCTTCGTATCACGTCGGGGGTTACGGCAGGGTTACGGATCAGGAAAATGATCACGGCCAGCCGGGCGGATGCCGCGGGAAGCAGTCTTGAATGGCAGGCCGCCCCCATGCGGGATGGTCCGAGGCGCCACTCTGGCCTGAACGACGAACGACGCGCGGGCGTCTCCTCCCGCACGCCGTGCGAGATATGCCTCGGCGGCAGGCCGGGACGATCGACGCGGCTCGACCTCCGGGCTGTCAAGCGCGCCGTCGCGTGAATATTCACACTCCCGACCGTCACTGTTCACGCGCCCCGATGTGCTGTCTTGACTATCTTCGATTCTCGGGGAGCACCCGCCCCGGCCGATACGCGCTCAATGGACGCGGACGCCGGGCGCGGGTGCCGCAAGAGGTCAGGCATCACGGAGAGACAACATGGTGGCCATCGACAGGCTGTGTGCCGCACCGGCACAGAAGGACGACACGTCGCATGCCAGCGGGGGCGCTGTCC
>JBIPNU010000351.1:0-3715 GCA_044370615.1 Burkholderiales bacterium | reverse complement strand
CCGACCTCCCGCGCTCGCTGGCCAACTCCGCAGCGCTGCTGCGCGATGCGCGGACGCGGACGGGCTGGGTGCGGCCCGGCCTCATGCTCTACGGCGCCTCGCCGTTCTCCGGAGTGCCTGCGGCCACGCTGGGACTGCGGCCGGCGATGCGGCTCGACACGGCGCTGATCGCCGTCCAGGAGGTGCCGGCGGGTGGCCGGGTGGGCTATGCCGGAACCTTCACCGCGCCGCGGCCGATGCGCGTGGGCATTGCCGCCTGCGGCTATGCCGACGGTTATCCGCGCCATGCGCCGACCGGCACGCCGGTGCTGGTCGAAGGCGTGCGCACCGTCACGCTCGGCCGGGTGTCGATGGACATGCTCGCCGTGGATCTCGCGCCGGTGCCGGCGGCCGCCGCCGGCGCGCGGGTCACGCTGTGGGGCGGCGCCCTGCCGATCGAGGAGGTCGCGGCGGCCGCCGGCACGATCGCCTACGAACTGATGTGCGCGGTCGCGCCGCGGGTGCCCGTGCGGGCGGCGGCTGGCGGGGAGGGCTGATGGCGAAGTCCCGGACCACCCATGTCTGCAGCGCCTGCGGCGCACAGTCGACGAAGTGGCAGGGCCAGTGCCCGGGCTGCGGAGAATGGAACACGCTGATCGAGACCGTGGTGGCCGCCCATCCCTCGCCCGCGGGCGCCGGACCGGGGGCGGGCCTGCTGCCCACGGCAGGCGGTTCGCGCGAGGTCTCCCCGCTCTCGGCGATCGCGCCTCACGCCGAGCCGCGCTTCCCGACCGGAAGCGGCGAACTCGATCGCGTGCTCGGCGGAGGGCTGACCCGCGCGAGCGTGGTGCTGATCGGCGGCGACCCCGGCATCGGCAAGTCGACGCTGCTGCTCCAGGCGCTGGCGGCGATTGCCGGCGATCGGCGGGCGCTGTACGTGACCGGCGAGGAGTCGCTGCAGCAGGTCGCGCTGCGCGCGCGCCGGCTGGGGGTGGAGGGCGCGCCGCTCGGCATGCTCGCCGAGACCCAGGTCGAGGCGATCCTCGCGACGCTGGCGGCCGAGCGCCCCGAGGTCGCGGTGATCGACTCGATCCAGACCGTCTGGTCCGAGGCACTCGCCTCGGCGCCTGGCTCGGTGGCGCAGGTGCGCGAGTGCGCCGCGCAGTTCACCCGGCACGCGAAGGCGGCCGGCTGCGCGCTGGTGATGGTCGGGCATGTCACGAAGGAGGGCGCGCTGGCCGGCCCCCGCGTGCTCGAGCACATGGTCGACTCGGTGCTGTACTTCGAGGGCGAGACGCACTCGAGCTACCGGCTGATCCGCGCGTTCAAGAATCGCTTCGGCGCGGTGAACGAACTGGGCGTGTTCGCGATGACCGAGCGCGGCCTTCGCGACGTGGCCAACCCGTCGGCCATGTTCCTGTCGCAGCATGGCGGCGACGTGCCTGGCTCGTGCGTGACCGTGACGCTCGAGGGATCGCGTCCGCTGGCGGTGGAGCTGCAGGCCCTGGTCGACGAGGCGCAGGGCGGGCATCCGCGCAGGCTGACGGTCGGCCTGGACAACCAGCGGCTCGCGCTGCTGCTGGCGGTGCTGCACCGGCACGCCGGCGTATCCTGCGCCGACCAGGATGTGTTCCTGAACGTGGTGGGTGGAGTTCGCGTGGCCGAGCCCTCGGCCGACCTGCCCGCGCTGCTGGCGATCGTCTCCTCGCTGCGCGCGCGCGCGCTCCCCGGCCGGCTGGTGGCCTTCGGCGAGGTCGGGCTCGCGGGCGAAATCCGGCCGGTGGTGCGCGGGGTGGACCGCATTCGCGAGGCCGCCAAGCTCGGGTTCACGCGCGCGATCGTCCCGGCCGCGAACCGGCCGCGGCAGCCGATCGAGGGCATCGAGATCGTCGGGGTGTCGCGGGTGGAAGAGGCGCTGGCCGCCGCGCGTGCCTGAGCGCCACGGGGGGCGGCCGCCGTGATGGCAGGCACCGCCGCGCTCCCGGGCGCCGCGACCGGGGTCTGCCTGCTGCGCGGGTCGGAGCGGACCGCCGAGCGCGCGTCGCGAGGCCCCCGCGGTTGCCGCCAGCCGCCGCGGCGGCGTACAGTCCCGTCGACGATCCGCGGATCCGGGCACTCCGCCCGGCGGGACCTCGGTCGCCGGCCTCCCGCCGGCGCGCCGGCGGCGGCGCGGTTGGCCGCGCCCGGCGGGCCCCGGATCGCAGCGAGGAGAGCAGCGATGGAAACCGCCCGGCCCGCTTCCCCGTACGACACGGGGCTGGATCGCAACCCGGCCAACTACGCGCCGCTCACGCCGATCTCTTTCCTCGATCGCGCGGCCGATGTCTACCCGCACCGCACCGCGGTGATCCACGGCCCGCTGTCGCGCACCTGGGCCGAGGTGCGCGCCCGCTCGCGCCGGCTCGCCTGCGCGCTGGCCGCGCTCGGCGTGGGTCGCGGGGATACCGTGGCCGCGATGCTCTCGAACACGCCGGAGATGCTCGAGTGCCACTTCGGCGTGCCGATGTCCGGGGCGGTGCTCAACGCGCTCAACACGCGGCTGGATGCAGCCGCCATCGCCTTCATGCTCGACCACGGCGAGGCCAAGGTGCTGTTCACCGACCGTGAGTTCTCGGCGACCATCGCCGCGGCGCTTGCGCAGGCGAGGGTGCGTCCGGTGGTGATCGACGTCGATGACCCGATGCACGTGGGCGGCGAGCGACTGGGCAGCGTCGAGTACGAGGCCTTCATCTCCGGGGGCGATGCGGCCTTCGCGGGACTGCGGCCGCTCGACGAATGGGACGCGATCGCGCTCAACTACACCTCGGGTACCACCGGCAATCCGAAGGGGGTGGTCTGCCACCATCGCGGCGCCTACCTCAATGCGATCGGCAACGCGCTTGCCTGCGGCATGGGACCGCTGCCGGTGTACCTGTGGACGCTGCCGATGTTCCACTGCAACGGCTGGTGCTTTCCCTGGACGATCACCGCGATGGGTGGCACCCACGTGTGCCTGCGGCGGGTCGAACCGGCGGCGATCTTCGAGCTCATCCGCCGGCACCGCGTCACCCACTACTGCGGCGCACCGATCGTCCACTCGATGATGATCAACGCGCCCGCCGCCCTGCGCGAGGGCATCGACTGGACGGTGAGCGCACTGGTGGCCGGTGCCGCGCCGCCGGTGGCGATGATCGAAGGCATGGCGCGGATGGGGTTCGTGCTCACCCACGTCTACGGCCTGACCGAGGTCTACGGACCGACGGCGGTGTGCGCGAAGCAGCCCGAGTGGGACGCGCTGCCGGTGTCCGAGCAGGCGGTGATGAATGGCCGCCAGGGCGTGCGCTACGTGGTCGAGGAAGGGCTGACGGTCATCGATCCGGAGACGATGCAGCCGGTGCCCGCCGATGGCGAAACCATGGGCGAGGTGATGTTCCGCGGCAACGTGACGATGAAGGGCTACCTCAAGAATCCGGTGGCCACCGAGGAGGCGTTCCGCGGCGGCTGGTTCCACACCGGCGACCTCGGCGTGCTGCAGCCCGACGGCTACGTGAAGATCAAGGATCGCGCGAAGGACATCATCATCTCCGGCGGCGAGAACATCTCCTCGCTCGAAGTCGAGGACGTGCTGTCCCGGCACCCGGCGGTGCTGTCGGCGGCAGTCGTGGCCAAGCCCGACCCCCGCTGGGGGGAGACGCCCTGCGCGTTCGTCGAACTGAAGGATGGCGCGCAGGCGAGCGCCGAGGAGGTCATCGCGTTC
>JBIPNU010000350.1:0-3718 GCA_044370615.1 Burkholderiales bacterium | reverse complement strand
CGACCAGCGCGATCAGGTCCTCGAAGCGATCGGGCCGGGCGAGCTTGAGCAGGTCGCGCATGCCGCGCGATTCGAACTGGAACACTGCAGTGGTGTTCGCCCGCGTGAACAGCTCGTAGGTGGGCGGGTCGTCGAGCGGAAGCGACTCCAGGCGAATGTCGGCCTCGGGATCGAGCTGGCGGATGTGGCGCAGCGTCCAGTCGAGGATGGTGAGGGTGGTGAGCCCGAGGAAGTCGAACTTCACCAGCCCGACCGCTTCGACGTCGTCCTTGTCGAACTGGCTGACCGCCGCCTCGGTGCCCTCGGCCATGTACAGCGGGCAGAAGTCGGTGAGCCTGCCCGGCGCGATCAGCACGCCGCCGGCATGCATGCCGACGTTGCGCACCACGCCCTCCAGGCGCTCGCCCAGCGCGAGCAGTTCGGCGACCTCCTCCTCGGCGCGCTCGCGCGCCTCGATCTGCGGCTCGACCTCGCGCGCGTAGATCACGTTGGGCTCGCCCTCTCCCTCCCGGCGGCGCAGGGTGACCAGCTTCCCCGGCTGGAACGGCACCAGCTTGGCGATCTGGTCGCAGAACGAGAACGGAAGATCGAGTACCCGACCGGCATCGCGCACCACCGCCCGCGCGGCCATGGTGCCGAAGGTGGCGATCTGGGACACGCTCTGCGCGCCGTACTTGTCGCGCACGTAGGCGATCACCCGGTCGCGCCCGTCCTGGCAGAAGTCGATGTCGAAGTCGGGCATCGACACCCGTTCCGGGTTGAGGAAGCGCTCGAACAGCAGGTTGTAGCGCAAGGGGTCGAGGTCGGTGATCCCCAGCGCGTAGGCCACCAGCGAGCCCGCGCCCGATCCGCGGCCCGGGCCGACCGGCACGCCATTGCGCTTGGCCCAGTTGATGAAGTCGGCCACGATCAGGAAATAGCCGGGGAAGCCCATCTTCACGATGGTCGCGATCTCGAACGCGAGCCGCTCGCGATAGCGTGGCGCTTCGGCCTCGCGCTGCTGCGCGTCCGGATAGAGCTCGGCCAGTCGTGCCGCCAGCCCCTGCCCGGCCTGCTGCTCGAGGAAGCTCTCGAGGGTCTGGCCTTCGGGCGTCGGGAACAGCGGCAGGTGGGTGCGGCCGAGCGTGAGTTCGAGGTTGCAGCGACGCGCGATCTGCACCGAGTTGGCCAGCGCCGAGGGCAGGTCGGCGAACAGCGTCTCCATCTCGGCGATCGGGCGCAGGTACTGCTCGGGCGTGTGGTCGCGCGGCCGGCGCGGGTCGCCCAGAGAATAGCCGGCGGCGATGCACACCCGCGCCTCGTGGGCGCGGAAATCCTCGGGGTGCAGGAACTGCACCGGGTGGGTCGCCACCAGCGGCAACCCCAGTTCGGCGGCCAGCGGCACCACGGCCCGCACATGGGCCTCGTCCTCCGGGTGTCCGGCGCGCTGCACTTCGAGATAGAAGCGACGCGGCAGCCGGGCGGCCCACTCGCGCGCGAGCCGCCTCGCCTGCGCCCGCTTGCCGGCCGCCAGCGCGAGCCCGATCTCGCCATGGCGCGCGCCGCTCAGCACGATCAGGCCCTCGCCCGCCTCCCCGTCGAGCCACTCGCGCCGGATCTCCGGATGCCCCCGGCGCTGGTTCTCGCGATAGGCGCGGGTCAGCAGTTCGCACAGGCGCCGATAGCCGGCGGGCGACTGACAGAGCAGCAGCAGGCGTCCCGGCCGATCGCGTTCGCCCGCCGGTGTCAGCCAGACATCCGCCCCGGCGATCGGCTTGACGCCCAGCGCGACGGCCGCCCGGTAGAACTTGACCAGACCGAACAGGTTGCCGGCGTCGGTGAGGGCCAGCGCCGGCATGCCCAGTGCCCGCGCCCGCTCGAGCAGCGCGTCCGGCTGGCCCAGGCCATCGCCGATCGAGTACTCGCTGTGCAGCCGCAGGTGGACGAAGGCAGGGTTCGGCATCGGGGACAGGGGTGCGTGCGGACGAGGCCCGCGGAGGGGCCGGCACGCGGCGTGTCGCGTGCGCTCGACTATTCTACGGGCGGTTGCGGCGGATGGCCGGACGGCGCGTCCGGACACGGCCTCGCGATTGAAAACCGCCGCCCGCGGCCCCAGACTCGCATCCACGAGGGCGGCGCGCTCCGCAGCCGCCCGGCCGGAGTCCCCGATGACCGTCACCGCAGCCCCCCGCACTACCCGCCGACTTGCCCGCCTCCTCGCCGCCGTGCCGTCGGTCATGCTCCTCGGGCTCGCGACGCCCGCCGATGCGCAGACCATCTTCAAGTCGGTGGACTCCTCGGGTCGCGTGATCTACTCCCAGGAGCCGGTCGCCGGCGCGATCAGCGTCGAGAAGGTCGACGTCTCGCCCAAGGTGCAGATCGATCGCGCGGCGAATCCCGCGGGCGGCACGGCGGCCGATGTGAAGCGGGCGGAGACCGCCCGGCAGTCCGACGAGCTGCGCCAGCGGCAGCTCGCCCGCGACGCGCAGCGGCAGAAGGCGCAGGAGGCGGTCGCCGCGGCCGAGCGCGATCTCGCCCAGGCGCAGCGTGCCCTCGAGCAGGGACAGGTCTCCGACCAGCCGGGCGACCGTCAGGGCATCGGCGGGGTACGCAGCCGCCCGACCGACCAGTACCTCGCCCGGGTCAAGCAGCTGGAGCAGGAGGTCGAGGCCGCGAAGAAGCGGCTGGCCGCAGCGCTCGAGCGGTTGCGCGAGGCGCAGTGACCGCGCGCCGGCCGCCAGGCGCGCGGACGTCGCCGGCCTCCCCGGACCACGAACGCCTGGCGCTCGTGGTCCGCGCGACCGCGGCGGACCACGCAAGGCACTGCTGCGATCGGTCGCGAGTGCACTCGTGGCCACCAGCAGGCCACGCCGGCCTGCGTCCGGCGGGAGAGGCGATCTCCCCGGTGGCGGGTCAGGCGCGCCGCGCGAGCCAGGCGCTCGCCACCAGGAAGGCGGCGGTGAGCGCGAACACCGGGGCTGCACCCATGAGGCTGCCGAGGGCGCCGGCGGCGACCGGCACGGTCACGTGGTTGAGGTTGTTGATCGCCAGCCGCAGCCCGGTGACCTCGCCGGCGCGCCCTTCCGGCGAACGGTTGAAGGCCATCGTCTGCATCAGCGGCTGGCCGACGCCCAGGGCCATCCCGCAGAGGAAGGACACCGCCAGCAGCGTCGGATAGTGGTCCACCCACGGGAACACCAGGAACAGCAGCGCGGCGCCGATCATCGCCACCACCAGCACCGGGCGGATGCGGAAGCGCGCGGTCAGCCGGCCGAGGAACAGGCGCACCGCGAAGGTGCCGACCGCGAAGGCACCCAGCACCTTGCCGATCTCCACCGGCGAGAGCTGGATCGCGTGCCCGTGCACCGGGACGTAGAAGTTGAACAGGTCCCAGCCGGTCGCGATCAGCGCCCCGGCAATCAGCACCCGGCGCAGTTCACCGTTGCGCAGCAGGTCGAGGGCACCGCCGCCCCCCGACATCGGACGACCGGTGCCCGGCGCGGCCAGCGCGCGCGTGGCGAGCAGTACGGCCACCGGCAGCAGCAGGGCCGCGGCCAGCGCGCCGAAGGTGAAGCCGTAGCCCTGCCCCTCGATCAGGTAGCCTGCGGCCACCGGACCGAGCAGGCCCGACGCGGAGTAGCCCAGCGCGAGCGTGGAGAAGTTGCGGGTTCGCTGGGAACGCGGGCCGAGGTGGCCGGCGAGGCTCTGGGTGGAGACGTTGAAGAACGCGAAGCCCAGG
>JBIPNU010000561.1:0-2532 GCA_044370615.1 Burkholderiales bacterium | reverse complement strand
CGGATGGCCGTGGGCAAGGCGGGCTGGAATCCTGCGCTCCAGGGCAAGGAGCAGACCATCGAGGACCTGAAGTTCGCCAACTACTTCAAGGAGGTCTATCTCGACAGCGACACCAAGGTCGCGATGATCAGCGGCTCGCCCTCGGACATCCCGATGGACTGGTTCCTCACCAACGAGATGAAGGCCGATGCGCGGGCGAAGATCAACCGCGAGGCCGGCACCCGGCGCTCGCTGTCGCACGCGATCTTCACGCCCGGCCAGCCGGGCTGGCTGGAGAACGTCGACGAGGCGATCGAGAAGTTGCAGCCCGACTCGTTCAAGGGCTACACGATCGGCGACAACACGAACAAGCACCTCGCGAAGTATCCGTGGCGGATGGACGACGAGAAGCTGGTCTATCCGTTCTACGAGCGGCTGGTGCGCGCTGCGAAGACCCGGCCCAGCCTCGCCAACGTCTGCGTTCACAAGGGCCTGTTCCCGCCGTCGGTGGCCGAGAAGTTCCCGCGCCTGCTGCCCTACTGCGACGTCTCCGACGTGGGCCGGGCGGCGAAGGACTGGCCGCAACTGAACTTCGTGATCTATCACTCGGGCTACCGCTTCGCGGGCGGGGGGCGCGCCGAGCAGGGGCTGGCGCAGTTCGAGCAGACCGGCCGGGTCGAATGGGTGAACGACCTCGCCGACATCCCGGCGAAGTTCGGCGTGAACAACGTCTACGGCGACCTCGGGCAGATCTTCGCGCAGACCACCATGGCCGAACCCCGGCTGGCCGCAGCCCTGATGGGCATCCTGGTGCGCGGTCTTGGCCACGAGCGCGTGGTCTGGGGTACCGATGCGGTGTGGACCGGCTCGCCGCAGTGGCAGATCGAGTCGTTGCGTCGACTGGAGATTCCCGAGGACCTGCAGAAGAAGCACGGCTTCCGTCCGCTGGGTGCGGCAGACGGCGTGGTCAAGTCGGCGATCCTGGGCGGCAACAACGCCCGGATCTACCACTACCCTGTCTCCGCGCGCGCCGAACTGGAAGGCGACCGCTTCACGCGGATCAAGCAGGCCTACGAGGCCAACGGCGGCGAGCGCAGCAACCTGGTCTACGGGTACGTGCGCCGCTCGCTGGAGGCGTGAACGACCGGTCGGCCCGGACGCGGGCGGTGCCCGAGGCCCGCGCCGCGGGCTCGGGCGCGGTGGCCAACGCGCAGGTCGTCGCACGCACGGCGCGGGCGGCTGCAGTTGCGCGGGTCGCGGCGGTCGGTACCCTTGCGCCACCGGTCCCGCGTGGGGCAAGGGGTCCTGCAGTCGAGGGGCAGGCGAGCGGCAGGCGGGTGGCCGTGGCGCTCCCGCCACCGGCCCCGGACTCGGCATCGTCCCGCGCGGGACGGCAGCGGTCGGCCATGGGCTTCGTCGGGCGGCAGGCTGCGTTCGTCGGACTCGCGCTCGTGGCCGCAGGAGGCGCGGCCGCGCAGGCGCCGCCGTCGACCGGGTGGCCATCGAAGCCGATCCGCCTGCTGGTCGGATTCCCGGTGGGCGGCGCGGCCGATCTGCTGGCCCGCCTGCACGCTACCCGCCTGCAGGAGTCGTTGCGCGAGGCAGTGGTGGTGGACAACCGGGGAGGCGCCGGTGGCGTGATTGCGACCGAACTGGCGGCGCGCGCCGAGCCGGATGGCCACACGCTGCTGTTCACCTCGCTGCCCCACGTGATCAACCCGGCCCTCTACCGCAAGGTGGCCTACGATCCGGTGCGCGATTTCCAGCCGGTCACGCTGCTGGTCAACGTGCCGTTGCTGATGGTGGCTGGTCCCGCACTGCCCGCGAAGTCGGTGAAGGAACTGATCGCCGCGGCGCGCGCCGCCCCCGGGCGCATTCCGTATGCCTCGGCCGGCAACGGCAGCAGCAGCCACCTCGCGATGGCGATGTTCGCCGCGATGGCCGGCGTCGAGCTGCAGCACATCCCCTACAAGGGCACCGGTCCGCTGATCGCCGACCTGCTGGCCGGGCAGGTCGGCTTGACGATCGCGAGCATCGTGCCGCTGCTGCCGCAGGTGCGGGCCGGCCGGTTGCGGCCTCTGGCGGTGACCGGTCGCCAGCGGTCCGGCACGCTGCCCGAGGTGCCGACCGTGGCCGAGGCGGGCCTGCCCGGCTACGACATGACGAACTGGTTCGGCGTGCTCGCGCCCGCGCGGATTCCGCCGCGGGTACTGGCGCGTCTGGACGGCGAACTGAGGGCGATCGTCGGGAATCCGGAGGTGCGAGAGCGTTACGCGGCCCAGGGGGCCGACCCGGTCGGAGCCGGTCCCGAGGCCTTTGCCCGGGTGATCCGCGATGACCTGCCGCGCTGGGCGCGCGTGGTGCGGGAATCCGGTGCCCGGGTCGATTGACGGGGTCCGTCGCAACCCGCGGGACGCGCGCACGCCGAGTGTTTTCCGGGCATCGGGCGCAGCGCGCGACCGCGCGGACCGGTCGTTGGGCGTGCGATGCGGCCGGCGCGCGGCCGGGCGTTCATCCCCAGGCGGGCGGTTCGGGGCATCGGGAGTACGCCTT
>JBIPNU010000349.1:0-3768 GCA_044370615.1 Burkholderiales bacterium | reverse complement strand
TGGCGACCGCCTGCGAATCGTGAAGGGAGCCTGGTATGGCGTCTTCTGAGCCCCTGGCGCAACCGGTGCGCATCGTGCGCCGTCGCAGCCCGCCGGTGACGGGTTCGGCGAGGTCCTCGCTCTCGAAGTACGACCACTCGAAGTACGTGTCGCTCACCATGGAGTTCCGCTGCAACCTCCGGTGCGTGCACTGCATGATCGAGGGCACCATGGAGCGGCTCGCGCCGCAGGGCGAGGCGCAACTGATGCGCGTGCTCGAGGCCCGGGCGCGGCACCCGCAGGTCACCGGGCTGGTGCTGACCGGCTCCGAGATCACCCTGCACCGGGATCTGTCGAAGTGGGCGCGGCTCGCGCGCGAGCACGGGTTCGAGCATGTGCGCATCCAGACCCACGGGATGAAGCTCTCCTCGCGCGCCTATTGCGAGGATCTCATCGCCGCCGGCGTCGATGAATTCTTCGTCAGCATTGCCGGCGCCGATGCTGCGACGCACGATGGCATCACCGGGGTGCCGGGCTCGTTTCGCAAGTCGCTGCGGGGGCTGGAAATCCTCGATGGGTATCCGGCGGTCGCTACGCTCACCAACACGGTCGTCACGGCCCGCAGCTACCGGCAGTTGCCCGAACTGGTCGATCGCCTGCGGCCGCTGCGCCGGTTGGTCCAGATGGAGTTCTGGTTCTACTTCCCGATGAGCGAGTCCGACGACAAGGGCCTTCTGGTGTCGCATGCCGACGCGCTGCCGCCGCTGAGGCAGGCCATCGCAGGCGCGCTGCGCGACGGGCGGGGCGTCGAGGTGAAGAACTTCCCCGAATGCCTGCTCGGCGAGGATGCCGGTGCGTTGCACAACGACCAGCCACCGCTGTTCATCGATCCGGCGTTCTGGACCGAGTTCGACCGCAACGGTTTCCACCAGTGCGTCTACCGCGAGCAGTGCGCCAGTTCGCAGTGTCTGGGGCTGAACTCGGCCTACATCGCCAGGTTCGGACACGAACCGGAACTGCTGCGGCCGCTATCCGATACCCGACCCCGCGTCCAGCAGTCCGGTTGTCAAGCCGTGGGCGCCGACTGATCACCAGCGACGGCCCCGGGGCTACCCCCGGCCTTGCGCAGCGAGGAGTCCGCCGCGAGCGCGCAGGCGATGCGCGCGCGGTCCATGCGCGGCTGTACATGTCGGTTGGGTGTCGGCTGCCGGGGTGACAGGAGGAGGTGGCCCGACTATTATATTGCCGGTCTGAAGCGGGCTCGGATGCCATAGCCCGTGTGCACGAGAAAGGGACTCATCGGTGGCTACACTGCTCTTCTACGAACGACCCGTCCCGCTCAGCGCAGACGCTCATCGAAACACCCGTCTCGGGCGCCTCGACAACGACTTCCGCTTCTGCCGGACGACCAACTCCATCCCGCTGGCGGCGGTCGAGTTCTTCGATGCGGCACGCGAACTGCCGATCGCCTTCACCGGGCAGGAGGGTGGCGCGCAGTTCCCGATCGCCATCGTCGGGGTACGCCAGAACGAGAACCTGCTCGTCGAGGCCGATGGCCGGTGGGGTGGGCGGTATGTCCCGGCGTTCGTGCGTCGCTATCCGTTCGTGCTGGCCGAGAAGGAAAACGCCGAGGACTTCAACGTCTACATCGACGAGGGCTACCCCGGCTACGATGCCCAGGACGGCGAGCGCCTGTTCACCGACGACGGCGAACGCACGCCACTGCTCAAGCAGGCGCTCGATTTCCTCTCGGTCTATCAGGGCGAAATCCGCCGCACGCGACTGTTCGTCGAGAAGTTGCAGGCACTCGACCTCCTCGTGCCGCGCGTGCTGCAGGTGGCTCGTCCGGGCGAGGCCCCGATGGTGTTGCAGGGCTTCAGCGTGGTCGACGAGCAGAAACTGCAGGCGCTCGACGACGGGAAACTGCTCGATCTCGCGAGGTCGGGCCTGCTGGCATGGATCCACGCGCACCTGATGTCGCTCGGTAACGTCGGGGCGCTGGCCGATCGCGTCGCGCCCGCGAGCGGCAAGCCCGAGCCTGCGGCGGCAGCGACCGAGGGCGGTGCCGGCGAAACGTCGTCTCCGGACGAGGTGGCCCGGCCGCGCACCCGGGCAAAAACCCGCTAGGGGCGCGCGAGCATGCGCAGCCTGCTTGCCTGCTGCGCGACCCTCGTCGCGTTCGCAGTGCCGTTGCCTGTCGGCGCGGCCGACCTCGCGCAGGTCTTCATCCAGGCGCGGGACAGCGACCCTCGCTTTCGCGCGGCCCGCTTCGATTTCGAGGCTGCCACCTACGCCGAGCCCCAGGCGCGCGCGGCGCTGTTGCCGACCGCCTCGTTCGAGATGATCCGGCAGCGTACCGGGCAGAACATCATCGACAGCCGCAACCCGGTGTTCGCGTCCGGATCCTCGGTGTACCCCACCGAGGCGCGCACGCTCAGCATCACGCTCCCGATCTACAAGCTGTCGGCCTGGCGCGGGTACTGGCAGGCGCAGGTCAAGGTCCAGCAGGCGGCCGCGACCTTCAGCGCGGCGGAACAGGACCTGATCGTGCGGGTCGCCACCGCCTATTTCGGCGTGCTGGCCGCCCGCGACGTGCTGGAGTTCGCCCAGGCTGAACTGAAGGCCATTGGCCAGCAACTCGAACTGATCCAGCAGCGCTTTCGCAGCGGGCTGGTGGCGGTGGTCGAACTGCACGACACCCGCGCGCGGCACGCCCTCAAGGAAGCCGAGGTGGTCGCCGCCCGCAACGACCTCGACGACAAGACGCAGGCGCTGCGCGAACTCACGGGCAGCATGCCGACCGCCTTGCGCCCGTTGCGCGACCAGGTGCCGCTCGAGACTCCGCAGCCGCTCGACATGAACGTGTGGGTGGAGACCGCGCACAAGCAGAACCTGCTGCTCGAGGCGCGCCGTCGGGCGGTCGAAGTCGCGCGGCAGGAAATCGGTCGTCAGCGCGCGGGGCACCTCCCGGTCTTCGATCTGGTACTGAGCAACAACCGGCGGGATACGGGCGGCAGCCTGTTCGGGGGTGGCAGCAACGTCGATACCAGCGACATCATCTTCAGGTTCAACCTGCCGTTGTACTCGGGGGGGCTGACCTCCGCGCTGACCTCGGAGGCGGTCAAGCGCCACCAGAGCGCGCTCGAAGACCAGGAACGCGACATGCGTCAGGTCGAACGTCAGACACGCGCGGCCTTCCAGGGCGTGACCGGCGGCGTCGTGCGCGTGCGCGCGCTCGCGCAGGGCGTGGTGTCCGCGGAGAGCGCCCGCGAACTCAAGGTCCAGGGCTTCCGATCGGGCCTGCACACCATCCTGCAGGTGCTCGACGCCGAGCGGGATCTCTATGCCTCCAAGCGGGACGCCGCCCGGGCGCGCTACGACCTCATCCTCAGCCGTCTTCGCCTGTTGCAAGCTTCCGGCGCGCTCGGCGAGAACGACCTGATTGCCGTCAACGCCTAGCTCCAGTAGCGGAGGGACGTCTCCTTGAGCCGCATGCAGGGCCCCGAATCGGTCTGGAGTCGCGCGGTACGCGCAGCCCGCGACTGGCGGGCGAGGCGCCTTCAGCCACCGGTGCGTCGCAAGCCGCTGTTCGAGGCGCTCGAACAGCGGTTCCTGTTGTCGGGCGAGGGCGTCGTCATCCCCCCGCCCCCGCCGCCGCTGGCCGGCGCGGTCCCCGCCGCGCTCGAGGCGCCGCTCTCGCCGGTGTCGCGCGCGGCGATCAGCGCTGCGTCGACCCCGGTGGACTTCGCGCTTCCGGATACGCCGTGGTCGCCGGATGCCGCGAGCGCG
>JBIPNU010000348.1:0-3773 GCA_044370615.1 Burkholderiales bacterium | reverse complement strand
GCTCGCCACGCTGCAGGACGCGCTGTTCGCGGCGATCGCGGCGCGCGATCCGGTGCCCGAGATCGTGCTCCTCGGCACCGGCGCCCGCCTTCGATTCCCGTCCAGGGCGCTGTTGCGGCCGCTCGCAGCCGCCGCGATCGGCCATGAGGTCATGGATACCGCCGCGGCCTGTCGCACCTACAACGTTCTGATGGGCGAGGGTCGCCGGGTGCTGGCGCTCCTGCTGTTCGACGCCTGAGCCGGACGCGACTCCCGACCCCCGGCCCCGGTCACCCGATCCGCTCGCCTCGCGCCGGGCGCCGCGCACCGGCAGACGACCAACCCCGGAAATGCGCGGGGCCGTGCCCTCGCCCGCCCCGGCGGCGCGGTCAGGCGGGCAATCCCGCCAGCACGCGCACGTGCGCGCGGACACTGCGCGCCAGCGCCTGCAGGTCGTAGCCCCCTTCCAGCACCGAGACGAGGCGTCCCTCGCACCAGCGTTCGGCGACCGCCATCAGCTGACGAGTCACCCACGCATAGTCATCCTCGACCCAGCCGAGCCCGGCCAGCGGATCGTCCCGGTGGGCATCGAAGCCGGCCGACACGAACAGCATCTGCGGCTGGAAGCGCTCGAACGCCGGCAGCCATTCCCGCTCCACCGCGGCACGCAGCGAGCGTCCGTCGGCCCCGGAAGGCAGCGGCACGTTCACCATGCGTTCGCCGCGCCCCTCGGTACCGCTGTACGGATACAGCGGGTGCTGGAAGGTCGAGGCCATCAGCACTCGCGGCTCGTCGCGGAAGATGTCCTCGGTGCCATTGCCGTGGTGGACGTCGAAATCGACGATCGCCACCCGCTCGAGTCCGTGCGCGGCCAGCGCGTGGGCGGCACCGGTCGCCACGCCATTGAAGATGCAGAAGCCCATCGGCCGGCCATGCTCGGCGTGATGGCCGGGCGGGCGTACCGGGCAGAACGCATTGTTCACCTCGCCGGCGATCACCCGATCGGTCGCACGCACGACTGCGCCAGCCGCCCGCCGGGCGGCCGAGAGCGAATGCGGGTTCATCGCCGTGTCCGGATCGAGCTGGCGCAGGCCGCGGGCAGGCGCCGCGCGCTCGATCGCCTCGATGTAGCGTGGGTCATGGACGCGTGCGAGCTGCTCCACGCTCGCCTCGGGAGCCTCCGCCCGCTCGACCGCGGCGGCCAGTTCCGCATCCGCGGCCAGCATCGCCTCGATCGCGTCAAGGCGCTGCGGACATTCGGGATGACCCGCGCCCATGTCGTGCAGACGGCAGCTCTCATGGGTGTACCAGGCGGTGGTCATGGCAACGCGGCCTCGGGAAGGATGGCGCAGGGCGCGGGGGAGGAAGCGGACGGCAAGGGCTCGCCCAGCGACGATCCGGACGCAAGGCAGCGCACGCGCGCAGTGTAGCGCCGCCGACCGCGCGCGCGTACCCGCACCGCCGCGATCGGCCGCGGGCGGCCGCGGGCGGCGCCAGACCGAGCGCGGCAGGCATTCCGTCACGGATTGCCCGCTGGACGCGCCGCGCAACACGGCGCCGGGCCCCCGATTCGCTCACCATTGCGCCGCCGCGCAGCCCGTGCGCATCGCGGCCCCGACTCTCCCGGCAACCGTCCCATGTCCAGCCCCTTGCAGCGCGCCATCGACCAGGTCAGCACGATCGTGCTGGGCAAGCGGGCACAGGTCCGACTGGCCGTCGCCTGCCTGGTCGCTCGCGGGCACCTGCTGGTCGAGGACCTTCCCGGGGTGGGCAAGACCACGCTCGCACAGGCCATCGCGCGCAGCCTGGGACTCGCCTTCCAGCGCATCCAGTTCACCAACGACCTGCTGCCGGCGGACATCCTCGGCGTCTCGGTGTTCGACGCCGCGACCCGGGGCTTCACCTTCCACCCGGGCCCGGTCTTCGCGCAACTCGTGCTGGCCGACGAACTCAACCGCGCCACCCCGCGCACGCAGAGCGCGCTGCTCGAGGCCATGGAAGAGCGGCAGGTGACCCTCGATGCGGTCACCCGCGAGCTGCCCGATCCGTTCTTCGTCATCGCCACGCAGAATCCCTCGCATCAACTTGGAACCTTCGACCTGCCCGAGTCGCAGCTCGACCGGTTTCTCGTCCGCATCAGGCTCGGCTACCCCGATGCGGCCGCCGAGCGCGCACTGCTCGCCGGCGAAGACCGGCGCAGCCTGCTCGCGGCGCTGCAGCCCTGTGTCACGCCCGAAGCGCTGCGCGGCCTGCAGCAGCGGGCGCGCACGGTGCATGCCTCCCCGGCCCTGCTCGACTACGTCCAGGCGCTGGTGGTGGCCTCGCGTGCTGCCGCAGACATCGCCCACGGCCTGTCGCCCCGGGGCGGACTCGCGCTGCTCGCCTGCGCCCGCGCCTGGGCGCTGATCGACGAGCGCCAGCATGTCGAACCCGAGGATGTGCAGGCGGTGTTTCACGGGGTGGCGGGCCACCGCCTCGCCGCGGCCGCCGGCACCGCGGACGCCGCCGCTGCCGACGCGCGCATCTCACGGCTGCTCGCCGACGTGCCGGTGCCCTGAGGCACTGCCGTCCGGGACCGCACGATGTCGCCCGGAGCGGACTCCGTCGCCTCCGCCGACGCCCGCCCGCGCCCGCCCGGCGGCAGGCGCGATGGACGCGCAGCGGGACGGCTGGACCGGCTCCGCGCCTGGATGATGCCCTGGCGCGGTCGTGTCGACACGCCCGTGGTGCTCACCCAGCGGCGTATCTACCTGCTTCCCACGCAACACGGAGTGCTGTTCGCCATCGTTCTGCTGGTGATGCTCGTCGGGTCGGTCAACTACGCGCTCAACCTTGGCTACGCGCTCACCTTCCTGCTGGGCGCGATGGCCGCCACCTCGGTGCTGCACGCCTTCCGCACGCTGGTCGGGCTGTCGGTCGACGTGCGCGCGACGCAGGCGGTGTTCGCTGGAGAACCGGCCACCTTCGAGGTGCGCCTGGTGGCGCCTGCCGGGGCCGACCGTCGATCCGTCGGCGCGGTGTTCCCGGGCAGCGTGGCGGCCCTGACCGACTGTGCGGGCGGTAGCGAGGGCATCGTGCACCTGCAGGTCGATACCGAGCGGCGCGGGCGACGCTGGCCCGGACGACTGACCGTCTTCACCCGCTATCCGCTCGGGCTGGTCTATGCATGGGCCTACGTGGAGCCTGACCGCCACGCGATCGTCTACCCGCGTCCCGAGGACCCGCCCGCCCCCTTTCCCCCTGCCGACGAGGGCGAAGGCGCGCGCGAGCGGCGCAGCGGCGGAGACGACGACTTCGCCGGGCTGCGTCCCTGGCGCGTGGGTGAATCGACGCATCGCATCGCCTGGAAGGCGGTCGCGCGCGGAAGCGCGCTCCTCGCCAAGCAGTTCGAAGGGGAAAGCGGACATGACCTCTGGCTCGACTGGGACCGACTGCCCGCGGCGCTTCCGGTCGAGGTCCGGCTGTCCCGGCTCGCGCGCTGGGCGGTCGAGGCCGAGATCGATGCCCGCGCGTTCGGCCTGCGACTGCCCGGGGTGGTGATCGAACCGGCCAGCGGTCGCGCCCACCGCGATCGCGTGCTGGTCGCGCTGGCGCTGTACTCCCCGCCATGAGCGCCGGGGCCGTCGTCACCGCTGGCACGACCGCTACCGCGACCGAGGATCGCCACCGCCGCATCCGACCGCGGCACGAGGCTGCGTGGGCCGCGCTGGCCCTCGCGCTGCTCGCCGCACCCTGGCTGCTCGGCGCGCGCCCCGGCTGGATGCTTGCAGGCGCCGCGATCGGGCTCTGGCGCT
>JBIPNU010000347.1:0-3780 GCA_044370615.1 Burkholderiales bacterium | reverse complement strand
CCGGCCTGTCCACCGGAGCCACGTCACCCCTCGCCGAGGCACTCGCTCGCGAGTTGCGCGACATCGATCCGGATTCGCTCAGTCCACGCGACGCGCTGGACCTCGTCTACCGGCTCGCCGCAGCCGCTCGCAACCACGGCTGAGCGTGCGGACCGCACGCCGCACGCGGCGGCCGCGATGCGACCGGAAGGCCGCGGACAGGCCGAATGACCCTGCCGGGACAGACCTGCGATAGCACGGCTGGGCCACCGGAAGTCGTCCATCCCGCTCGGCGGGACCCCTCGCAGGACCGCTCGTCAGGACCGATCAGCAACAAGGGGCCCTCGGAACATGCGCGGCCACCCCGGTGCGACGGTGGGCGGGAGCGGGGATACGCAGACCCTGCGCGCGGACTCAGTGGTGGTGGCCGTGCGCCCCGTGCGCGTGCCCGTGGGTCATTTCCTCGCGCGTGGCCTTGCGCACGCCCAGCACCTGGCAGTCGAAGCGCAGGCCGCGGCCCGCCAGCGGGTGGTTGCCGTCGACCTCGACCGTCTCTTCGCTCACGGCGGTGATCCGGTAGACCGCGCGGTGCTGGCCGTCGGGGCTCGCGCCCTCGAACTCCATGCCCACCCTCACCTCGCGCGGGAATCGATCGCGCGGCTCGGAGCGCATCAGCGCGGGGTCGATGTCGCCGAAGGCCTGCGCGGGGGCGAGTTCGACCAGCAGCGCATCGCCGACATCGCGGCCCTCGAGCGCGGTCTCGACCGCTTCGAAGATCTGCCCGTAGCCGCCGTGCAGGTAATCGACGACCTGCGCGTCCTCGATCATGGCGTCCTTGTCGTCGAACAGACGATAGCGCAGGGACACGACGGTATTCGCGGCAATCGGCATGGCCAACTCCTCTGGAGACGCCGGAGTCTACCCCCTGCGCATCGCCTTCACACGCGCGAGCATCTCTTCCGCATGGCCGCGGGCGCCCACGCCATAGCGGGCCTCGCGCACCACCCCCTTGCGATCGATCAGGAACGTCGATCGCAGCACCGATTCGCGCACCCCGGCAGCCGCAGCGACCGGTGGCCGCGCCAGCGCCACCTCCCCGATCCCCTCGCCCACCCCGTCGCCGGGCGGCCCGGGAATGGCCCGCATCTGCACCACGCCATAGGCGCGAGAGACCTCGAGGTCGGCATCGGACAGCAGGCGCACCGCGAGCGAGTGACGGTCGCGAAAGTCGCCGTGCGAATCGACGTCATCCCGACTCACGCCCAGCACCACGGCCCCCGCCTTCTCGAAGTCGTCCAGCCGCTCGCTGAACTCCACCGCCTGCATCGTGCAGCCCGGTGTGTGGTCCCTCGGATAGAAGTAGAGTACGACCGCGGCACGGTCGCGGAACTGGTCGAGCGCCACGATCTCCAGATCGGAGTCCGGGAGTTCGAACAGCGGAGCGGGATCGCCGGGCTGCAACATCCGCGTAACCTGTCGAGGAGAGTCGCTTGAAAGGACGCGATCGGATTCTAACGCGCACCCCGAGCGGTTCCGCAAGTGCGCCGCGACACCGCCTGCGCTGGCCGCGCGGCATGGACGCGCGCCGCTTCCTGCGCGAGCACTGGCAGCGCGAGCCACTGGTGGTGAGAGGCGCGCTGCCGGGCTTTCGCGATTGCCTGCCGCGGCGGACGCTGCTCGCGCTCGCCCGCCGCGACGACGTGGAGTCTCGCGTCATCTGGCACCGCGGAGCGCGCTACCGCGTCGCCCACGGTCCGCAGCGCGAGGCCGATCTCGCCCGACTCTCCGGCGTGGATGCGACGCTGCTGGTGCAGGGCGTGGACCGCCGGATCCCGGAGGTCCACGCAATGCTGGCGGCCTTCTCGTTCGTGCCGCGGGCCCGACGGGACGACCTGATGGTGAGCGACGCTGCGCCAGGTGGCGGCGTGGGGCCGCACGTCGACTCCTACGACGTGTTCCTGTTCCAGGCCCGCGGGCGCCGACTGTGGCGCATCGCCCGCGACTTCGATCCGGAACTGGACGAGGGCGCGCCGCTGCGCCTGCTCCGCCATTTCCGGCCCGAGGAGGAGTTCCTGCTGGAACCGGGCGATTTTCTCTACCTCCCCCCCGGCGTCGCACATGACGGCATCGCACTCGACGACTGCGCGACCTGGTCGGTGGGCTTTCGCGCCCCCTCGGCGAGGGAACTGGCCGCGGGCTGGTGTGCATGGCTGGAGGACTCGGTGCCGGACGATCGTCGCTACGCCGATCCGGATCTCGCCGCGCAGCGCTCCGATACCTGGCTGTCGGATGACTATGTCGCCAATGCAGCGCGCCTGATCGCGCCGCTGGCCTTCGATACGGGTCGCTTCGAACGCTTCCTGGGCTGTCACCTGACCGAACCGCGCACGGGCGTGGTGTTCGCAGCCCCTCGTCGACCGCTCTCCCTGCCCGCCTTGCGTGAGCGCGCGGCGCGACGCGGACTCGCGCTGGAGGCGGCGAGCGTGCTGCTGTGGCGAGGGCATACCGTCTTCATCAATGGCGAGGCGCGCGAACTGCCGCGGGCCGCGCTGCCGACCCTCGCGAGGCTGGGCGACCAGCGCCGCCTGGGCGGACCGGCGACGGCGCGCGCGCTGCGCGACGGTGCGCTCGCCGCGGCACTGTACGACTGGTACCGTGATGGCTACCTGTCCCCCGCCTGAGTCCGCGCCGATGAACTCCCCGCCCCCCGAGGATTCGCCCCCGCAACCGGCCGCACGTACCCGGCTTGCCCCTGCGGCCTATCGGCGCTTCGACACCGTCGCCGAGTACCGCGTCGCGCTCGACGAAGTGCTCGGACTCGCCCGGCGCAGCCTGTGGCTGTTCGACGTGAACTTCGACGAGTCGTTCGCCACCCGCCCGCGCATCGAGTTGCTGCACGGCTTCCTGCGCAGCCATCCCGACAACCGCCTGCGGATCGTGGTTCACGAGGCGCAGCCGCTGGCGCGCGAATGCCCGCGACTCGTCGGGTTGCTGCGATTGCACGGTACCGCGGTGGCGATCCACGAAACCACCGGCGCCGCGCGCTCGGCCAGCGATCCGCTGGCCATCGCCGATGCCATGCACGCGCTGCGCCGGTTCCACCATGCGTTGCCACGCTCCTCGCTTACCACCGACGATCCGGTCGCGGTGCGACCGCTGGTGGATCGCTACGAGCAGATCTGGGAGTCGTCTGCCCCGGCACTGTCGGCCACGACGCTGGGCCTCTAGCCTTCGCCTGCAGGACCGGTGTCCCCCTTGCGCGGGCCCCGGGCCCGCGACCGATTGACGGCGGGCATCGCGGCGAACGCTCGCCACCGCACGGATCCGCCCGGTCGGCTCGACCCCGAAGGCTCGCGCCACGGTCATCGTCGAGTCGCCGGGGCGCGCGAACCGCGCGGACGCAAGGAAACTGAAAGGTCGATGCCATCGACGGTGTGATAAAGTCGCGGCCGCTAACGGGCGGTCCACCGGCAATGTCGGCCGGCGCCGCCGACCCGACGCCCTTCGCGGCACCCGTTGTCGCGACCGTGTCTCATCACCCCGTCAACGTCCGAGGAATTCTCATGACCCGCTCGATCCTCATCGCCCTCGCGCTGTCCGCAGCCCTCGTGGCCTGCGGCAAGGAAGCCCCGAAGCCCGCCCCGACGCCCGCTCCGGCCGCCCCGGCCCCGGCGCCCGCCCCGGCCCCGGAACCCGCGCCGGCCCCCGCGCCCGCGCCCGCTGGCGACGCGCCCAAGGCGGATGCGGCGCCGGCGCCCGGAGCCCCGGCGCCCGCGCCCGCGCCCGCGCCCGCGCCCGAGC
>JBIPNU010000344.1:0-3799 GCA_044370615.1 Burkholderiales bacterium | reverse complement strand
GGCGACGCGGGGCTGTTCGCCCGGGCCGCTTCGTGGTTCCATCCATGGGCATTGTACGGAACCCGCCGGCGCATCCAGGCCCCCGCGCCGGTCGCTCCCCGAGGAGATGACCCGATGAGCCCGAGCGTGACGTCCTGCCTGCCACACCCCGGCGCGCCTGCCGTGCGCTCGCGTTCGTCGCGGCGCACGCGACTGCAGCCGCTCGCGACCGCGCGCAGCGCAGTGGCGCGCGCGTGGCTGGCCGCCGGCGTGCTCGGGGCCTGCGCGCCCGTGCTTGCGCAGCAGCCTGCCCCCGCCTTCCCGGTCAAGCCGGTGCGCATCATCATTCCCTTCGCGCCCGGGGGACAGTCGGACATCATCTCGCGCACGGTCGGGCAGCGGATGTCCGAGCAATGGGGCCAGCCGGTGATCTACGACAACCGAGGCGGCGCCGGCGGTACCCTGGGCATCGATGCCATGGTGCGATCGCCGGCGGACGGCTACACGCTGGGCGCCGGCAGCCAGAGTGCCCTGTCGATTGCCCAGCACCTCTACGCGAAGCTGCCCTACGACCCGCCGCGCGACGTGCAGGCGATCGTCACGCTGGTGCTCACGCCCTACGTCGTGGCCGTCAACAGCCGGGTGCCGGCGCGCAGCATCGCCGACCTGGTGAAACTGGCCCGTTCGAAGCCCGGGCTGCTCTCGTTCGGCTCCTCCGGTGCCGGCTCGATCTCCCATCTCGCCGCCGAGCTGTTTGCCGATGCGATCGGCGCGAAGCTGCTGCACGTGCCGTACAAGGGCACGGCGCCCGCGCTGACCGGGCTTGCGACCGGCGAGATCGACCTCATCTTCGCCGACCTCACGCCGGTCCAGCCTCATCTCGACTCCGGCCGCGCCCGCCTGGTGGCCGTGGCCGGATCGCGCCGCAGTTCGGCAGCGCCGGGCGTGAGCACGGTGGCCGAGCAGGGGTTCAAGGCGATGGCGCCGGTCGATGGCCGCTACGGGTTCGTCGCCCCTGCGGGCGTGCCCCGGGAGATCATCCAGCGCATCAACGCGGCGGCCGTGACCGCGCTGCGTCACCCGGACGTGCGGGCGCGCTTCGCGCAGCTGGGCTACGAGATCGTCGGCGATACGCCCGAGCAGTACGCGGCGGCCATGCGAGCCGAGTCCGAGGCCTTCGGCCGCGTCATCCGCAGCACGGGCATCCGCGCCGAGTAGGCCGCGCGAGCGCCGGGTGGCGTCGCACCGGCCCGACCGGACCGGTCGGGTCCTCCGGGCATGGCCAGGGGGCGGATCAGCGGCCGCTGCGCATCAACCAGGCCACGAGCTCGGCGCGGTCGCGCTCCTGTGCGAGCCCCGAGTAGGGCATGCGGTTGCCGGGCATCAGCTTCTGCGGGTCGGCGATGAACGCGTCGAGGTTCTGCGCGGTCCAGTCGAGCGTGGCACGCCGCATCGCCGGCGAGTAGCGGAAGCCTTCGATCGTGGCGGCGCGGCGACCCGCAATCCCGGCGAGGCTGGGGCCGACGCCATGCTCGCCCGCCTTCATCGAGTGGCAGGCGCTGCATTCGGCGAACAGCGCCTCGCCGCGGCGGATGTCGACCGACTGGGCGAGCGCAGGCGCGACCCCGGCCAGCGCGACGACCAGCGCGACGACCCGCGCAGCGACACGGCCGGCGAGCGCGGGCAGCGAGCAGCCGGGAAGGGTCGAGGCGCGTGCGCGGCGACCGATCGCGCCGGGCTGGCGGTCGCTGGCCGCCGGGAAAGGATGGCCGCAGGCCGCAGCGTGGGAACGGAGGTGGATCATCGCGCGCGCTCCTCGCGTCAGGCCGACATCAGCGGCCCGGGGTTCTTCACGTAGCGGCGAAGCACCACGTCCGCGGTCCGGTAGGCGAGGGCACCGACCAGTCCGGTGGGCTGGTAGGCGCCGTTGTGCGGGAACACGTTGGCGCCGACCGTGAACAGGTTGTGCGCGTCCCAGCTCTGCAGGAACGGGTTGACCGCGCTGCGCCGCGGGTCGGTACCCATGATGGTGCCGCCCGCGTTGTGCGTGCTGAGGTAGGGGCCGACCGACCAGGACTGGCGCCCGCCGCTGGCCGCGTTCATGTGGGTGGCGTTGAGCGACTTCGCGATCCGGTTGACCACCTGTGCGGCGTGCGCGTTGATCCGGTGCTCGTTCTCGCGGAAGTCGTAGGTCATGCGAAGCAGCGGCTGGCCGAAGGCGTTGCGATAGGTCGGATCCAGGTCGAGCCAGTTCCAGCGGTGCGGCATCGCGCCCCCGCTCGAGGATATCGACATCGCCGAGCCCCACCACTTCGCCACTGCCGACTTCCACGCGCTGCCCCAGGCGGGCGTGCCGGAGGGCAGCGGACGGTTGCCGATCGGCAGGTTGGTGTTGTTGCCGGAGGAGACGATGTAGCCGCCCAGCGCCTTCAGCGGCCCGCGGTCGAAGGCCCAGTTCGCGTTGAAGTCGTCGATCACCGTGTTGGTGCCGCCGGCCGACATGAACGGGTTGAAGTGACGTCCCTCGAAGAACAGGGTCGAGCCGGTGCGGGTCTCGTAGCAGTAGTTGCGGCCGATCGCGCCGGTGTCGGTCTTCGGGTCGTAGGGCTGCCCGATGCCGGAGAGCAGCATCAGGTGGGTGTTGTTGAGCGTGAAGGTACAGAGGAACACCATCGAGGCGGGTTGCTCGAACTCCTCGCCGGTCAGCAGGTTGGTGTAGAGCACGCCGGTCACCCGCCGGGCGTCGTCGTCCTTGAGGATGCGGGTGACCCATGATCGGGTGCGCAGTTCGAAGGTGGGCTGGCGCAGCGCGGCCGGTACCACGGTGAAGTGCGGGCTCGCCTTCGCGTTCGCCTCGCAGCCGAAGCGCTGGCAGAATCCGCAGTACTGGCAGGCGCCGTAGCGCGCGCCGTCCGGGTTGGTGTAGGCCTGGGAGGCGTTGGCCGAGGGACGCGGGAACGGGTGGTAGCCCAGCGCCGCCGAAGCCTCGCCGAAGGTGCGTGCGGAGAGCACGTCCTTCAGTGGCGGCAGCGGATAGTCGCGCTTGCGCGGGGCCTCGAAGGGATTGCCCCCGGACTGGATCCGGCCATCGAGGTTGCCGGCGCGACCCGACACCGCGGCGGTGCGCTCGAAGCGGTCGAACCAGGGCTCCATCTCGGCGTAGGTGATCCCCCAGTCGACCAGGTTCATCTCCGAGGGGATGAAGTCGCGCCCGTAGCGCTCGGTGTAGAGGCTGCGGGCGCGGAACTCCATGTCGCTCCAGCGCCAGGTGCCGCCGCTCCAGTGCACGCCGGAGCCCCCGACGCCCTCGCCCGGCAGGAAGGCACCCAGGCGGCGCACCGGCAGCGCTTCCTGGTCGTGGTTGTTGCGCATGGTGAGGGTGTCGCGCGCAGCGTCCTGCATGAGTTCCTGGCGGTGCACGTAGCGCAGTTCGTCGCGCACCTGCGGGACCTGGAAGTCGGCCTCGGTGGAGGTCATGCGGCCGCGTTCGAGCGCGACCACCCGCAGCCCGGCTTCGGACAGCTCCTTGGCCAGGATGCCGCCCGTCCAGCCCAGCCCGATGATGACCGCGTCGACTTCCTTCAGCTTCCTCGCCATCGTCCCCCTCCCGTCTTCGCGACGGCCACCCCGTGTCGGGCGGTCCGTCTGCCGCTGGTTGCGCAGGCCGCGCGTGGCGCGCGAGGCTGCGAGTGCGTGGTCCGGCTACCCCGGGGCTCACTGCGCCGGGGCGGCAGCCGGCGGTCAGCTCATGTCGGCGATGCCCAGCGGATTGCCCGCGGGGAACGCGCGGCCACGGTAGGCGTCGATGTTGCGCGCATGC
>JBIPNU010000462.1:0-2920 GCA_044370615.1 Burkholderiales bacterium | reverse complement strand
CGGAGCCGGCCCCGACGCGCTGCGGTCGCCCCGGTGTGCGGACAAGGTCTGCACACACTCGTTTCGCCCGCCTGCGCGTCGCGCCCGGATATCCGTGCAACCCCTGCGCGCAACGCGCGCAGGCCGTCCATCGTCCCGCGCGCGGCACGCCGCCGCGTTCCCCGCGCTCCCCGGTTCCCACCGCGCACCCGCGTCGCGCGCCCTGCCACCCTGTGTCGACCCCCGCCGCCGCCCTCCCGCGCGACCCCACCGATCCCGTCACTCACCCACCCTGGCAGCCACCCATGCAGATCACTCCGCCCTTCGCCTACCCGTCGATCGAACCGCTGAAGAAGACCGACCGCATCCGTCTCCCCGAGCCCGGCGCGCTCCCGGCGTTCTGCCGGGACCTGCACGTGATCCCAGTATCCTTCACCGAAGTGCCGGTCGCGCAGCGCGACTACCCGGTCGTGTTCGTCACGAGCGACGCGGGTACGACCTTCATGATGATGGCCATCCTCGGCCTGCGGCCGCGCCAGAACCTCTTCATCACCGACGGACTCTGGGACCGCGGCACCTACCTGCCCGCCTACGTGCGCCGGTATCCGTTCTGCATGGCCAAGGTCACCGCCGAGGGCCGAGTGCGCGACGAGCGGGTGGTCTGCGTGGCGCAGGAAGCGCACGCGCCCGACGGCGAGGGTCTCTACGACGGCGAGGGACAGGCCACGCCGCGCTGGCAGGCGCTCGAGGCGCTGCTGCGCGAATACGAGGGCGACCTGCTGCGCACCGATGAACTCTGCGCCCGCGTCGCCAGCCTCGGGCTGCTCGAACCCTTCAACATGCAGGCGACGATGGCCGGCGGCGACACGGTGCAACTCACCGGCATGTTCCGGGTGAACGAGGCACGGCTGAACGCGCTGGACGGCGCGACGCTGCAGTCGCTGGCCGCGCAGGGCGTGCTGTCACGGCTCTACGCACACCTGATGTCACTCGAGAACTTCCGGCGCCTCACCGATCGGGCAGCCGCTCTCGCCGCGACGCCACCGGCAGCCTTGCCCCCCGCCACGACGCATTGACGGATCCGCCCGCTGGCGGGCGGACGAACGACTCAGGCGGGCGCTGCGGTCGGCGGCAGCCGTCGCGCGCGCCACAGCAGCAGCCCCCCCGCCGCCGCCATCGGCACGCACAGCCACTGCCCCATGGTCAGGCCCAGCCCGAGCGTGCCCAGGAACGCATCAGGCTCGCGCGCGAACTCGGCGGCAAACCGGCACGCGGCATAGCCCAGCAGGAACACGCCGGACACCGCGCCGACCGGGCGCGGCGACCGGGCGTACCACGCGAGCAGGGCATAGAGCGCCACGCCCTCGAGGGCGAACTGGTAGAGCTGGGAGGGGTGGCGGGGCAGGTGGTCGACATGCGGGAAGATCATCGCCCACGGAACGTCGGTCGCCCGCCCCCACAGTTCGCCATTGATGAAGTTGCCGATGCGCCCCGCCGCCAGTCCCAGCGGCACCAGGGGCGCGATGAAGTCCGTGACCCGCAGCCAGACCAGACCGGCCGCACGCGCGTACAGCGCGGTGGCCACCAGCACGCCCAGCAGCCCGCCGTGGAAGGACATGCCGCCCTCCCAGACCCGCAGGACGGCGAGCGGCTCGGCCAGATAGTCGCCCGCCCTGTAGAACAGGATGTAGCCCAGCCGGCCACCGACCACCACGCCGATGACGCCGTAGAACAGCAGGTCGTCGACCTGGTCTGGGGTAACGCCCCAGCGCGGCTCGTGGCGCGCGCGATGCCGCCCCAGGAACAGGAACAGTCCGAATCCCAGCAGGTACATCAAGCCGTACCAGCGAACGGACAGCGGACCGATCGACAGGGCGACCGGGTCGAAATCGGGATAGATGAACATGGCGGAATGGTAGCGCAGCGCCACCGGCCACCCTCCGCCCTCCGCGCGGCCGCAGCGGCGCGCCCCGGCGACCCCGACGGTGTCCTTCGCGCGCGCCCGGCGGTGACTGGACGGGCGCGCGCGACCGCGGGGCGACACCGGCCACGACACCCACGGCGACCGTGACGGCGCCGGGGCGGGCGATCGGCGAGCACGCGGCCGGTCGGGCAGCCACCGGCGACACCGCCGCGCGCACACCGCCCCGGGCGGGCCGCTGCGGGGGCGCTGCTATGATCGGCGCCGGCTTGCCGTCTGCGTGAGCGCCGGTGAAGGCGCACGGGCGGCCGTTCCGGCCGCGCGCGGGTCCCGCGCGCGCCACCCTACCCCCTCCCGGCACAGCGCGACGCGCGCGGCCCTTCCTCCCCGAGGAGCACGACCACATGGCAGAGAACTGGCGCTCGAAACTGATCACCCAGGGCGTGGCCCGCAGCCCCAATCGGGCGATGCTTCGCGCGGTCGGCTTCGGCGACGGCGACTTCCAGAAGCCGATCGTCGGCGTGGCCAACACCCACTCGACCATGAACCCCTGCAATGCCGGCATCCAGCCACTGGTCGACCGCGCGCTCGCCGCGCTGCGCGCCGCGGGCGCGATGCCGCAGGTCTTCGGCGCGCCGACCATCACCGATGGCATCGGCATGGGCACCGAGGGGATGAAGTACTCCCTGGTCTCGCGCGAGGTGATCGCCGACGCCATCGAGTGCTCGGTCAACGGCCAGCTGATGGACGGCGTGGTCACCTTCGGCGGCTGCGACAAGAACATGCCCGGCTGCATGATCGGCATGGCCCGCATCAACGTGCCGGGCATCTTCGTCTACGCCGGCACCATCAAGCCGGGGCGCTGGAAGGGCGAGGACCTCACCATCGTCTCCGCCTTCGAGGCGGTGGGGGCGTACACCGCCGGCCGCATGTCCGAGGAGGACTTCGTCGGCATCGAGAAGAACGCCTGCCCCACCGTGGGCGCCTGCGGCGGCATGTACACCGCCAACACGATGTCCT
>JBIPNU010000343.1:0-3821 GCA_044370615.1 Burkholderiales bacterium | reverse complement strand
ATAAAAAAGGCGGCACCGAAGTGCCGCCTTTGTCGCTTAGCCTGAAGTGAGGCTTATTTATTGTCGCTTTGCAGATTCTTCAGCAGATCTGATGCGTTGTTACCTTCTGACTCCTTGGCCGCTTCGTTACCACCTTGTTGCAGCATCATGGTGTCGAGATCGATCGGTGGTGGCGCGGTGCCATCACGCTCCATCTGGGCCTGGGCGCGCTGAGCATCATCGCCGTAGCTAACAATGCCCGGGAAGATGATGATGATCGCGACCATGATGATCTGGATACAGACAAAAGGTATGGCACCCCAGTAAATATCCGTCGTCTTGACCTCTGCCGGAGCGACTGAGCGCAGGTAGAACAATGCGAAGCCGAATGGTGGGTGCATGAACGAGGTCTGCATGTTGACCGCGATCAGCACCGCGAACCAGACGAGGTCGATGCCCATCTTGTCGGCCACCGGCCCGAGCAGCGGCAGCAGGATGAAGGCGATCTCGAAGAAGTCGAGGAAAAAGGACAGCACGAACACCAGTGCGTTGACGAACACGAGGAAGCCGGTCTGTCCGCCGGGCAGCCCCGACAGCAGGTGCTCGACCCAGAGGTCGCCGTCCAGGCCGCGGAACACCAGAGTGAAGATCGTCGCGCCGATCAGGATGAAGATCGCGAAGCTGGTCAGTACGGCTGTCTGCTCCATCGCCTCGCGCAGCACCGGCATCGACAGCCGACGGTTGGCGCGGGCGAGCGCCAGCGACCCCAGCGCGCCCATGGCCGCGGCCTCGGTCGGGGTGGCCAGCCCCATGAAGATCGTCCCGATCACGAGGAAGAGCAGCACCACGGCCGGCACCAGCGACTTGAGCACGCGCAGCAGCAGCGCGCGATCGCGCGGCTGGCGCTCGGCCTCGGGGATGGCGGGCACGGCGTCGGGGAACAGCCGCGACACGATGAACACGTAGAGCGCATAGAGCCCCGTCAGCACCAGGCTGGGCACTAGCGCGCCCTGGTAGACGTCGCCCACCGAGATGCCCAGCACCTCGGCCATCACCACCAGCACGATCGACGGGGGCACGATCTGCGCCAGCGTGCCGGAGGCGGCGATGACGCCGGTGGACAGACGCGTGGAGTAGCCGTGGCGCATCATCACCGGCAGCGAGATGAGCCCCATCGCGATGACGGTCGCGGCCACCACGCCCGCCGGTCCACCGAGCAGCGCGCCCACGAAGATCACCGCATAGGCGATACCCCCGCGCACCGAGGCGAACACCTGGCCCATGGTCTCGAGCATCTCCTCCGCGATGCCGGAGCGTTCGAGGACCACGCCCATGAAGGTGAAGAACGGGATCGCGAGCAGGGTCTGGTTGGACATGATGCCCAGCACCCGCTCGGGCAGCGCCTGCAGCAACTGCGGCCCGAAGGCACCCAGTTCGATGCCGATCACCGCGAACAGCATGCCCACGGCGGCGAGGGAGAAGGCGACCGGATAGCCGATCAGCAGGAAGCCGATCATGGCCGCGAACATGAGCGGGGCGAGCAGCTCGAAGCTCACGGCTGCCCCTCCGGGGCGATCGGCCCTGGCGCGCGCGAACCGGTCGCCACGCGCGTGCGTCGCGAGCGCGAGCGCGCGAGGCGAGGACGGGCCTGCACGGGCGGCGTCGTCACTGCACTTCGCGCCGCTGCTCGGGTGCCGGCGCGAGTCCGCGCAGGAACGCCACCCGCTTGATGATCTCCGACACCCCCTGCAGCGAGAGCAGCGCGAAGGCGATCGGGATGGCGAGCTTGATCGGCCAGCGCGGCAGCCCGCCGACATCGGGCGAACGCTCCCACACGGCGATCGATGCCTCCACCATCGGCAGCGACAGCAGCGCGAGTCCGATCGTTGCGGGCAGGAAGAAGAGCAGCGTGCCGGCGATATCGACCCAGGCCTGCCGGCGCGGGCTCATCCGGCCGTAGAGCACGTCCACCCGCACGTGGCCACCGCGCTTCATCGTGTAGGCGGCGCCGAACAGGAAGATGAGGGCGAACAGATACCACTGCGCCTCGATGAACGCGTTCGATCCCACGCGAAACCCGTAGCGCAGCAGCGCGTTGGCCACGGCTACCAGCACGACGACCAGCGTGAGCCAGCACACCAGCCGGCCGATGGCGGTATTCAGGCTGTCGATGGCGCGCGAGAGCGCGAGCAGGGTCTTCACGGGGCGAAGGGTAGGGCTGCGCAGCGGGGGCGGCGGTCGTTCTGTCGAGCGCAGGGCCATCAGTAGCATGCCGGGGCAGGCGCTGCCAACCGCGCCCGGCTGACCGGCCCGGGCGGGCGGATCGCGGTTCGCGACGGCGGGGCCGTGCGCGCAGGATGTGGCCCTGCCGCCCGCGCGCGGCCGGGTCCGCGCCTCGCCGTCGTCCGGGAAGGTAGCAGGAGCGATGTTGGCCCGTGAGCGTCATGCCCGCACCCGCCGACCCCGGGGCACGTGAGCCCGGATCGGGTCCGCGCCCGCGCCGCCGCTGCCTCCGCCCCCGCCCCCGTCCTCGCGCAGCCTCGACCGGGCGGGCCGGGGCCGCGCGCCGAGCCCCCCTCCGAGCAGGCCCCGAGCACGGCCGGACCGGACGGTGGCCGCGGCGGTTGTTGCTAAACTCGGCGTCCGCCTCTAGCGCAGGGAGTGCCTCCATGTTCACCGAGCAGGATCGCATCGCCGACTTCGACCCCGAACTGTGGGCGGCCATGACGGCCGAGCTGTCCCGCCAGGAGGCGCACATCGAACTGATCGCCTCGGAGAACTACGCGAGTCCCCGGGTGATCGCCGCGCAGGGCTCGGTGCTCACGAACAAGTACGCCGAGGGCTACCCGGGACGCCGCTACTACGGTGGCTGCGAGCACGTGGACGTGGCCGAGACCCTCGCCATCGAGCGCGCGAAGGCGCTCTTCGGGGCGCCGTTCGCCAACGTGCAGCCGCACTCGGGCGCGCAGGCGAACA
This sequence comes from Burkholderiales bacterium, assembly GCA_044370615.1. GTDB lineage: Bacteria > Pseudomonadota > Gammaproteobacteria > Burkholderiales > CAIKXV01 > CAIKXV01. The sequence goes on along the minus strand of JBIPNU010000343.1, from coordinate 866 downwards.
TGGCGGTCTATCTCGCGATGCTCAAGCCCGGCGACACGCTGCTCGGGATGTCGCTCGCCCACGGCGGGCACCTCACCCACGGCGCGTCGGTCAATTCCAGCGGGAAGATCTACCGCGCGGTCACCTACGGGCTGCGCGCCGACACCGAGGAGATCGACTACGACGAGGTCGAGCGTCTCGCCCGCGAGCACCAGCCGCGCATGATCGTCGCCGGCGCCTCGGCCTATGCGCTGCACATCGACTTCGCCCGCTTCCGGCGCATCGCCGACGCCGTGGGCGCGCTGCTGCTCGTGGACATGGCGCACTACTCGGGTCTCGTCGCCGCGGGGGTCTACCCCAGCCCCGTGCCCCACGCCGACTTCGTCACCAGCACCACGCACAAGACGCTTCGCGGTCCGCGCGGCGGCTTCATCCTCACCCGCGACGAGGCGCACGCGAAGGCGGTGAACTCGGCGATGTTCCCCGGCATCCAGGGCGGGCCGCTCATGCACGTGATCGCCGCCAAGGCGGTCGCCTTCCGCGAGGCGATGGAGCCCGGCTTCCGCGACTACCAGCAGCGCGTGCTCGACAATGCGGCCGAGATGGCGCGGGTGCTGCAGGCGCGCGGGCTGCGCATCGTGTCCGGGCGTACCCAGAGCCATCTGTTCCTGGTCGACCTGCGTCCGATGGGCGTGACCGGCAAGGACGCCGAGGCGATGCTGGGCAGCGCCCACATCACGGTGAACAAGAACGCGATCCCCAACGATCCGGAGAAGCCGTTCGTCACCAGCGGGGTGCGGCTGGGCTCGCCGGCCATGACCACGCGCGGCTTCGGGGTGGCCGAGGCGGCGGAGGTCGCCAACCTGATCGCCGACATCCTCGCCGCG
>JBIPNU010000202.1:0-5226 GCA_044370615.1 Burkholderiales bacterium | reverse complement strand
AAGGTCCGACATGAAGCGCCTGCTGGTCTCCACGCCGTTCGATCGCGAGTTCGGCGCCGAACTCGAAGCCTTCTGCGCGGCGCGCAGCCTCGCGCTCGAGCGAGTGCTGTTGCCCGAGGACCCGCAGGCGCGCGTGCCGCGCGAGCAGGCGGAGTCGCTGGACTACGCGCTGTTCACCACGGACATCCATCCGCAGTGGTCGCGGTCGTTCTACTCCACGTTGCGCAGCGCGCCGCGACTGTCGTGGCTGCATGTGTTCAACGCCGGGGTGGATGCGCCGATCTTCACCGAACTGATGCAGCGCGGCGTGCGGCTCACCACGTCCTCGGGCGCCAATGCCGAGGCGGTGGCCCACTCGGCGCTGGCCGGACTGCTCGCGCTCTCGCGCGGCCTCCCGCGCTGGATGGCGCAGCAGCGGGAGCGCAGCTGGGCGAAGACGCCGCGCGAGTCGTTGCCCCCGGACCTGCGCGGCCAGCGGTTGCTGCTGCTGGGCGCGGGCGCGATCGCCGGGCACATCGGGCGGGTGGCGCAGGCGCTGGGCCTGCGGGTGGCGGTGGTTCGCGCCTCGGCGCGCGCCTCGGCCACGCGCGCCGATGCCCCCCGCGCGCCGCGGGTGGACGTGTGCTGCGGCTTCGACGAGGCCGAGTTCCCGCCCGAGCCGCCGGCGGCTGCCGGGACAGGCAGTCCGCACGACCCGGCTCGACTGCACGCCCACGTGCATCGCCATTCGTCGCACGTCGCGCCCGACGCCGGGGCAGGCGCGCTCCCGACGCAGCCGCACGTGGAAGCCGCGGCGCTGCTGCCCGACTGGGCCGACGAGGTGCATCCGCCCGGCGTGCTGGGCGCGCTGCTGCCAGTGACCGACTGGCTGGTGATCGCCTGTCCGCTCACCGAGGACACGCGGGGCTGGATCGACGCCGCGGCGATCGCGCGCCTGCCGCGCCGCGCCTGCGTGATCAACGTCGGACGGGGCGAGATCGTCGACCAGGCCGCCCTCACCGATGCGCTGGCCGCAGGACGACTGGCCGGTGCCTATCTCGACGTGTTCGACCCGGAGCCGTTGCCGGCCGACTCCGCACTGTGGGGTTTGCCCAACGTGATCCTCTCGCCGCACGATGCGGCGAGCGCCGCCGGCAACGACCGCCGCGTGTTCGAGCGCTTCTGCGACAACCTCGACCGCCTGCAGGCCGGACGCGCGCTGGTGAACGAAGCGCGGCCCTGAGGGCCTACGGGTCGATCGCGCCGCTGCGCCGGGTCGCGCGCGATGCCGCAGAGTGGCGCGCGTGGCCGTCCTGTCGCGGATCCATGCGCACGGCGGTGGATCGTGCATGCCGGTTGCCGTTGGCCCGCGACCGGGGTTTGCGCTGAAGGTGTTCCCGACCGGCAAGCAGGACGCGTTCTGCCGACATTGATTGCATGTAGCCACAAGGCTACACTGTCGATGATGATCGAGGTACGGACAACCGATCGATTCGTGCGTTGGCTGAACGATCTCGTCGACCTCAGGGCGAGGGCGCGGATCCAGGCTCGGATCGAGCGGTTGGCGGGCGGTAACCCGGGCGACGTGAAGCCTGTCGGGGAGGGTGTATCCGAACTTCGCATCGATCATGGGCCGGGTTATCGGGTGTACTTCTGCGCGCGTGGCCGGTCGATCATCATCCTGCTTGCGGGGGGTACGAAGATCACGCAAGCGCGGGATATCCGGATCGCATTGCGCGTGGCGCGTGAGTTGTCGGAGTAGACGACATGCCGAAGGTCAAGACCCTGAGATACGACGTGGCCGAACACCTCCGCACGCCAGAGGAAATGGCGGCCTACCTGGAGGCGTGTATCGAGGAGGCCGACGGTGATGCCGCCTTCATCGCGAAGGCACTCGGCGACATCGCGCGAGCGAGAGGCATGGCGCAGGTCGCGCGCGATGCGGGCCTGTCCAGGGAGAGTCTGTACAAGGCGCTGTCTGGCGAACGGAGTCCGGACTTCGACACCATCCTGAAGGTCGTCGATGCGCTGGGCCTCAAGCTGCGGGCGGGCGCGAAGGCGACATAGCCGCCGGTCGCCCGTGGCGATCAGCCCCGAGGACTACCCGTCCAATCCACCGGAGCCGATGAAGAGGCGATGGGGTCGAAGCGCCGGCGGCGGTTGACGCCGCGACTATCCCATCCGGATCGCGACCACGCCCGCGACCGCGGCGACCACCGCGATGATCCGCACCCGGCCCAGCCGCTCGCGCAGCACCACCGCCGCGATCAGCAGCCCGAAGATCACCGACACCTCGCGCAGCGCGGCCACCAGCGCGACCGGGGCATGGCGCATCGCCCACAGCGTGAGGCCGTAGGAGAGCATCGTGCACGCGCCGCCGGCGAAGGCCATCTTCCAGTGCGTGCGCGCGGTGGCCAGCATCAGGTCGCGGCCGCGGGTGGCCAGGCCCAGGGCGAGCATTGCCGGGGCCAGCAGCACGTACATCCAGGCCACGTACGCGCCGGAATGGCCGGAGAGCCGTGCGCCGAGCGCGTCGTTGATCGTGTAGGTGACGATCAGCAGCGAGACGGCCAGCACGGTCAGCAGCGCGCGCCGGTCGATGGCGCCCGATCGCGTCGACTCGGCCAGCAGCATCAGCAGCCCGCCGCTCACCAGCAGCACCCCCAGCAGCCCGACCAGGCTGACCGTCTCGCCCATCAGCAGGATGGCCAGCGCAGTGGTGCCCAGCGGCGGCAGGCCGCGCATCAGCGGGTAGGCCACCGAGAGGTCGGTGCGGTGGTACGAGAGGCCCACCAGCGCGTAGTACACGATGTGGATCACCACCGAGGCGGCGAGATAGGGCCAGCTCTGCGGCGCGGGCACCGGCAGGACCATGACCGCGAAGATCGAGATCACGCCCGCCGCCAGGCACACGTGCACGGTGAGGGCGAGCTTGTCGCCGGCGGCCTTGACCAGCGTGTTCCACGTCGCGTGCAGCAGCGCGGCAAACAGCACGACGAGGGCGACTTCGGTGCTCATGGCGGGGGCGGCGCGGCGCGGCGCGCCGCTCGGCGAGGATCATCGCCGATGGTACGCGCGCTGACTGCCGGGCGGGCGCGGCGGCACGCGGGCCGGGCCCGCCTGCCTCAACGCACCGGGATCAGGATCTCGTTGCGCCGAAGGAACGGGATCGACCACGGCGGGTTGTAGCGGGCGAGCTGTGCGGGACCGTCGGCCTGCAGCCCCCGCTCCATCATCCATGCCCGCAGCGCCTCGGTCTCGGACGAGACGCGCGCCTCGGTGACGAAGCCCGAGAAGGTACGCGCGGCCACCTGCCGGGCGGGTACCTCGCGTAGCGTGACGCGCGGGTCGGTGGGCACCGGCAACGTGGCCAGCGTGTACTTCGACGGCATCACGAAGTGCATCCGCCAGCGGTTGCCGCCTGCCTCGGTCGCGACCGGCGCGGTCATGGCGATGCGCTCGCCGCTGGCGGCAGGGGGCGACACGGTCGTGCCGGGCGACGGGGTCGGACCGGTCGAGGCCACGGTGCCGCGGGCTGCATCTGTCCGGCCCGTGGCGTTCGCGGAGTCGGCCCGCGCGGCGGAGGATGCACTCGCGGCGGGCGGCTTCGCGCCTGGTGCCTCGGTGGTCACCGGCGCGGTCATGGCGATGCGCTCGCCCTGGCCTGCGACCGTGCGGGTGGGCGCGTCGGTGGTGACCGGAACGGTCATCGCGATGCGCTCGCTGCGCGGCTCCATCGTCACCGGCACGGTCATCGCGATGCGTTCGGCCGAGTCGGCTCCGCGCGCGCGGTTGGCGCCGAAGATGTAGCCGGCGATCGCGCGAAAACCGGCATTCGAGCCTTCGGAGAGCGCGCCTTCAACCCACGTTTCGGCGACGATCATCGGCGCGTAGCGCCGCAGCTCGTTCGCGCCGTCGACCAGCACGCGTTCGAAGGCAGGTTCCTCGAGGGCCATGGCGGGGGAGCTCGGAAGAAGGCCGACCAGCGCGAGCGCGCTGGCGGCGAGGGCGGACGCGGCACGGGTCTGCAGCGACCGCGATCGGCGGCGCGCCGCGCGCGGTGGCTGCACGGGGGCAGGCTGGCGTGGGGGGGGTGTCGAGAAGCGCGCGCACGCGAGCGCCGCGCGCGCCGCGCCGATGCATCGGGCGTGGGGTTTTGCCCGCGCGTGTGCGGACATCGCGGCGTGCTCGGCATCGCCGACGCGAGGTACGGCCGTGCCCTCGGCGCGAGGCCGGGGGGTGCGGTCGGGCGCCGCCCGCCCGCGGGGGCCAGCGGGCGTGCGCGCGCGTCGAGACGCGGGGTCGGGCGTGGACGGTGTCTGGACGGACGGCAGGGGCACGGGTAGCCTTTCGCGCAGAATCCTGGAGGAGGGATCGTGGAACAGACCACTCGCCCGAGGGCGTTCGAGCGGCCTGCGCGCCGCATCGTGGGGGGCGCCGGCACGGCGCTCGCGGCCGCCGCGCTCTGTGCGCCGGTCCTCGCAGCCAGTGTAGCCCCGGCAGCGCCCGCGCTGTCGCGGCCGCTGCGCGTCGTGGTGCCCTATCCGCCGGGCGGCACCTCCGACGTGCAGATCCGCATCATCGCTCCGCGCCTGTCCGAGGCGCTGGGCCAGCCGGTGCTGGTCGACAACCGCCCTGGCGCGAGCGGCATGCTGGGCGCGGAGCTGGTCGCGCGCTCGGTGCCCGACGGGCATACGCTACTGATGACCGACGTCGGCAACCTGGTGATGACCGCCATCGTTCATCCGAATGCACCCTACGTGGTCGCTCGCGATTTCTCCCCGGTCACGCTGATGTCCTTCACCCCGCACCTGCTCGGGGTGAATCCGGCGCTGCCGGTGAGGAGCGTGCAGGACCTGATCGCCTACGCGAAGGCGCACCCGGGCAAGCTCAATTTCGCCACCAGCCTGGGCGGGGCCACGCACTTCGCCGGGCTGCTGTTCGCGCAGAGCCACGGCCTGCAATGGGTGGAGATCCCCACCAAGGGGGGGACCGACTCGATCACCCAGGTAGCCACCGGCCAGTCGGACTTCGTGTTCAACAGCATGGTATCGATGATGCCGCAGGGAAAGAGCGGCAAGCTGCGCATCCTCGCGGTCACCAGCCCGAAGCGCGTGCCGCAGTGGCCCGACCTGCCCACCATGGCCGAGGCCAGCGGCATCGCCGGCTTCAGCAGCGGGTCGTGGCAGGGGCTGGTGATGCCGTCGAAGGTGAATCCCGCGATGGTTCAGCGCGTTGCGGGCGAGG
>JBIPNU010000332.1:0-3937 GCA_044370615.1 Burkholderiales bacterium | reverse complement strand
TCGCCAGCGCCGAGGTGCGCGAGCGCTACGCGGGGCTGGGCACCGAGATCGTCGCGGGCAACCCGGCCGAGTTCGGTCGCTGGCTCGCCGACGAGCACACCCGCTGGAGCGCGGTCGCCGGCAAGGCGAAGCTGAAGATCGCGTTCTGACCGCTGCGGGCTGGCCTGCGCGAGGGTCGGCCCGCAGCAGGCTGGCACAGGGCGCACCGCGCGGCGTGGGGGACGGAGTCCACGGGTCGGGACACAGCCCGAGGGGGTGCTGCTCGAGGAGGCGGCGGGCAGGCCAGCCCCCCCCGGAGGGGGCGTCGGCGGCGACGAGAGCCGACCGCCGCCCGGAGGACCGTCGTGCGAGGAAGGCGGTGGGTCGGTCGAGCCGCCCGCAGGGTTCGCAGGGGACGACGAGGGCGGATCGCCGCACGTACGGCGTGCTGCGCGAGGATTGCAGCGGGTGGGTCGGCCCGCCCGGGCGTGCGCTCAGTCGATGGACGCTCCGCTCGCCTTCGCGAGCTTGCCCCAGCGCGGTGCGTCCTTCTGCATGAAGGCGAGGAACTGCGCAGGGGTGTCGTGCGTGAAGCGCTCCTGGCCGATCTTCGCCATCGCGGCGAGTACGTCCGGACTGGACATCGCGCGCAGCGACTGGCGGTGCAACGTAGCCACGATCGACTCGGGCAGGTTCCTCGGGCCCGACAGGCCGAACCACTGCGAGAGGTCGAAACCCGGCACGCCCGCCTCGGCGAGGGTGGGCACGTTGGGCAGCAGAGGCGATCGCCGGGTCGACGTGACGCCCAGGGCGATCAGCTTGCCCGTGGCGACGAAGCCCGCGGTGCCGGAGATGCCGGGAAAGCCCACTGCCACCTGTCCGGCCAGCAGGTCGGCGGTGGCCGGGCCGCTGCCGCGGTAGGGGATGTGGTTCATCTGGATGCCGGCCATCTGGGTGAACAGGGATCCGGTCAGGTGCTGGTTGCCGCCGTTGCCCGAGGACGCCCAGTCGATCTCGCCGGGACGCTTGCGCGCGAGGGCGATGAGTTCCTTCACCGTCTTCACGCCCAGCGAGGGGTGCACCAGCAGCAGGCTCTGCGCGACCGTCAACCCGGTGATCGCGGTGAAGTCGGCGATCGGGTCATAGGGCAGCTTGCGGTGGATCGCCGCCGACACGAAGTGGGTGTTGCTGATCATGAAGGTGGTGTAGCCATCGGGCGCGGCCTTGGCCACGATCTCCGCGCCCAGCACCGAGCCCGCGCCGGGGCGGTTCTCCACCACCAGCGTGTGGCCGAGCAGGCGGGTCATCTCGGCCGCGTAGATGCGTGCCGGCCCGTCCGAGGCCCCCCCGGCCGAGAAGGGTACGATCATCCGCACGTTGCGCTGGGGCCACGCGTCCTGCGCCATCGCGGGCAGGACAGCCAGCGCCGTCGTGAACACGCCGAGGATGGCGGCGGCCGTCGCGGGGCTCGTCGCTGCCTGTGGATGCCGTTGCCGCATGCGGGTCTCCTGGGAAGCCGGGGCCGGGCGCGAGGGCCCGGCGAACGCTGCGCAGGATGCCACGAGCGCCGGGAACGCGGGGCGGTCGCCCGTTCGGCGCGGGCCGCCCGGCTGGCGCCGCCCTTCTCGCGCCATCGTCCCCTCGCGCGTGGTGGGTCGGACGGCACTTCGGTTGCGGCGATCCGGTCGCGCGGTCGACGTGTCCGTCGTGGGTGCCGGAATCGCACCTCGCCAGGCATGTCCGTACCGGCCGAAGCCCGGCGCCTCGCATGCGTCGGTGCGCCCTGTCGCGGCGCGCCGCGTCGGGCGCGGCCTCGGCCCGAAGCGATGCAGCGGGCTTCTCCCGGCTGCTCCCGTGCTGCCCGGACCCGTCGACGCACTCGCCCCGGCAGACCCGGCCGCGCCCGCGCATACTTCGCGCTCGGCGGGCCGCGCGGCCCGCGCCTTTGTCGTCCACTGCCCTGCGGAGCCTGCGATGCCTCATGCCACCGTCGACGGACTGAAACTCTACTGGGAGGAGACCGGCAGCGGGACGCCGATCGTGTTCGTGCACGAATTCGCCGGCGACCTGCGCAGCTGGGAGCCCCAGGTGCGATTCCTCGGTCGTCGCTACCGCTGCATCACCTACAACGCGCGCGGCTATCCGCCTTCGGACGTGAGCACCTCCTTCGAGCAGCACTCGCAGGAACAGGCAGCCGACGACATCCTGGTGATCATTAAGGCCGCCGGCGTCGAGCGCGCGCACATCGTCGGCCTGTCGATGGGCGGCTACGCGGCGATCCACTTCGGCATCCGCCACCCGCAGCACGCGCTCTCGCTCACCGTCTGCGGCGCGGGCTTCGGCTCCGATCCGGACAAGCGCGCGCAGTTCCATCGCGACACGGACGCCTTCGCCACCCAGCTGGAGACCGAGGGGATGGAGCGCGGCATCCGCGACTACGCGATCGGGCCGGCGCGCGTGCAGCACCTCAACAAGGACCCGCGCGGCTTCGAGGAGTTCCGCCAGCAGTTCGCCGGCCACAGCGCGCAGGGATCGGCCAACACGCTGCGCGGCTTCATGCGACGCCGCGATGCGCTCCAGACGCTCGAGCCGCAGCTGCGCGAGATGCGCGTGCCTACCCACGTGATCACCGGCGACGAGGACGACAACTGCCTCGAGCCGGGCATCTTCATGAAGCGGGTGATCCCGGGCTGCGGCCTCACCGTGATGGCCAACACCGGCCATGCGGTGAACCTGGAGGAGCCCGACTACTTCAACCGGCTGGTGCTGGACTTCCTCACGCTGGTCGATGGCGGTCGCTGGCAGCCCCGCGATCCGCGCTCCTACGGCAAGTCGACGCTGTCGAACAAGGCCTGAACGAGACCGGCGTCCTCGGCGATGGATGCGCCATCCGTGGTGCGCCCCCCCACGCTGCTCACCCGGCCGCTCGCCGGGCGCAGCGTGTGGACAGGGGCCGAGCTGGCCGCCGGACCGCGGGACTGGGTGTGGCGGCTCGACGAGGACACGCTCGCCGACATCGACCGTGCACTCGCGAAGGTGCGGCGTGAAGGGCGCGCGCTGACGCGGATCACCCGCGAGGACTTCTCCCTGCCCTCGCTCGAGGCGACCTTCGCCCGCATCGCCGACGAACTCGAGCACGGACGCGGCTTCGCGCAGATCCGCGGCATCGATGTCGCGCGCTACGACGCGGATGACTTCGCCCGCATCTTCTGGGGCGTGTCCACGCACCTGGGTCGCGCCATCCCCCAGAACGCGGCCGGCGACCTGCTCGGCCACGTGCGCGACGAGGGGCGGGACATGTCCGACGGCCGCACGCGCCTCTACCAGACCAACCTGCGCCAGCGCTTCCACACCGACATCGGCGCCGACGTGGTCGGGCTTGCTTGCGTGCGCCCGTCGCGCGAGGGCGGGGTGAGCATGATCGCGAGCTCCGCGGCGATCCACAACGCGCTGCTCGAGCGCGCGCCGTGGTACCTCGGCGTGCTCTACGGCCGCTTCAACCTCGACTGGCGCGGCGAGCAGCCCCCGGGTGAACGTGGCTGGTACAGCGAACCGGTGTTCGCCTGGCACGAGGGGCGGTTGTCCTGCCGGTTCTCGGCGAGCCTCATCGAGAGCGCGCAACGCCTGACCGGGGAGCCGCTCACCGACGTGCAGCGCGAGGCGCTGGCGATGGTGGAGGCGCTGGCCGAGGAGTTCCGGCTCGAGGTGGATTTCGAACCCGGCGACCTGCAGTTCATCAGCAACTATGCGGTGCTGCACGATCGCACAGGCTTCACCGACCACGCTGATCCGGCGCTGCGTCGTCACCTCTACCGGATCTGGCTCACCACCCCGAACGCGCGCACGCTGCCCGCGGCGTGGGCCGGCGGAGCCGTCCGCCGAGGCATCCAGGCGCAGGGCTGAGCGGGCGGCTGCGGCCTGCGGCCTTTCCGTCGGTCGGCCCGCGCGCGGGCACCCT
>JBIPNU010000265.1:0-4474 GCA_044370615.1 Burkholderiales bacterium | reverse complement strand
CCGGCGTGGCGTACCCGCTCGACGCGAGCGGTGCCCCCGTACCGGGAGCGGTGCGGCGATCAGCGCAGCGGTTCGACCGGCGTTCGCCAGGCCGCGGAGCCGCTCGGGCGCCGACGCCCGATGCGCGGGCCAGCCAGCCGGATCCGTGGCCTCACGGCCTCAAGGCGTCTCGTCGGCGGCGACAGGGTCGCGTTCCTGCGCCCGTGGCGGCAAGCAGGCCTCCGGACGTGTGGTCGCGTGATCACACGACGGGATCGCCCCGGACCTGCCTGAGGCAGGGAACGAAACTTGCTCGGGTGTGGGCGTCCAGACGCACTCCGCCGCGGTTCGGCCGACCGGCGTAGAGTGTTCTTCATGCACAGGGAGACTCCGTCATGAGCGTTCGAAACGCCACCCGCATCGATCCGACGTCACTCGACACCGCGGGCCGATCGACCCCGGCGAGCATCGGTCGTCTGCTCGAGGCTGGCCGGACGCGCTTCGGCCCGGGCCGCGCCACCCTCGCCGCCGGCGCGATCGCCCTCGCGCTCGCGCCGCTCGGGCCGCTCGGCTCGACCGCTCACGCGCAGGCGTGGCCGGCCAAGACGGTGCGTTTCGTGCTCGGCTTTCCGCCCGGCGGTGGCTCGGACATCCTGGGACGCATCGTCGCCGCGCGCATGCAGGAATTCCTCGGCCAGCCGGTGGTCATCGAGAACCGACCTGGTGCGTCGGGCAACATCGCGGCCGAGTTCGTCGCCCGCGCGCCGGCCGACGGCTACACGATCTACCTCGCGCAGATCGTCGCGGTGTCGATCTCGCCCTCGCTGTTCACGAAGCTGTCCTATGACCCGGTCCGCGACTTCGCGCCGGTATCCCTGATCGCCACCGGCCCCAACCTGCTGGTGGTGCACCCGACTCTTCCGGTGAAGAGCGTGAAGGACCTGGTCGCGCTCGCGCGCTCGCGCCCGGGAGAGATGAACTTCGCCTCGGTCGGCCCGGGCAGCATCCAGCACCTGGCCGGCGAGCAGTTCAACCTCGCCGCGGGCGTGAAGACGGTGCACGTGCCCTACAAGGGCAGTTCGCCCGCCGGCATCGACCTGATGGCCGGGCAGGTATCGTTCATGTTCGACTCCGCGCCCCCGGTGATGAACTTCGTGAAGAACGGTCGCATGCGGCTGCTGGCGGTGACTTCCGCGCGCCGCTCGGCGCTGTTGCCCGATGTGCCGACCGTGGCCGAGTCCGGCTTGCCCGGCTTCGACTTCTCCACCTGGTGGGGGCTGATGGCACCGGCGAACACGCCGCGTCCGATCATCGACCGGCTCAACGCGGACCTCGGCCGCACGCTCAAGCTGCCCGACGTGCGCGAGCGCTTCGAGGCGGTGGGCGCCGAGCCGCGCCATACCACCCCGGAGGATTTCGCCGCGCTGATCCGCGCGGAGATCCCGCGCTTCGCGAAGCTGGTGAAGGCGGCGGGCGTGAGGGTCGATCAGTAACGCGCATGCCGCTGCGCCTCGGGCGCGGGAGGCCGCCTCTCGCTCCGAGGCATCGCGGGCCGGTTCGTGCGAGTCCTGCGCCGGAGCCCGCGACCGACGCTTCGCAGGTGACGACCGTGGCGCAGCGCGTCGTGTGGCCGCTCGCCGACCGAGCGCCCGCCGACCCGGCCTCGCAGCGCACGTGCGCGCCGCGAGGCGCGCTCGCTGTTCGGCTGGCAGGCCGGGCCTTCACGGCCGCCCGATGCGACGGGCCCGCGAAGCGGACGGGCAGGATCGCCTCGCGAGGCGATTGACGGATAATCGAGGTCGGCTCGCGACCGAACCCGCGGCGCCGCTGCCGCTGCCGCCTCCGCTACTGTTTCTGCTACTGCTACTGCCCAGGAGAGACCCCATGGCCGACACCCCGGTCCTGCTCGAGCGTCCCGCGCCGCACGTGGTCCGCATCCGCATCCATCGGCCCGAGGCGCGCAACGCCCTCAACATGGAAGTGCGCCGGCTGATCGGCGCCCACGTGACCGAGGCGACCGCCGACCCCGAGGTGCGCTGCGTGATCCTCGCCGGCAGCGAGAAGGCGTTCGCCGCAGGCGCCGACATCCGCGAGATGGCCGACGCCGATTCGGTGGAGATGATGCGTCGCAACTCGCTCGCGCTGTGGCAGCAGATCTCCGCCTGCCCCAAGCCGGTGATCGCCGCGGTGCGCGGCTTCGCGCTGGGCGGCGGATGCGAACTGGCGATGCATGCGGACATCATCGTGGCCGGCGACACCGCCCGCTTCGGACAGCCCGAGATCCGCATCGGCATCATTCCCGGCGGTGGCGGCACGCAGCGCCTGCCGCGCGCGGTGGGCAAGTTCAAGGCGATGAAGATGCTGCTCACCGGCGACCTCGTGAGCGCGCAGGAGGCCGACGCGATGGGCCTGGTGAGCGAGGTGGTGCCCGACGCCGAGGTCGAGGCACGCGCGCTCGCGCTCGCCACCCAGATCAGCGAACTGCCGCCGATCTCCGCGCGCCAGATCAAGGAGTGCGTGCTCGGCGGGCAGGACATGTCGCTCGCCTCGGGACTGATGCTGGAGGCCAAGGCGATCCAGCTCGCCTTCTCCACGCACGACCAGAAGGAAGGCATGGGCGCCTTCCTCGAGAAGCGCAAGGCGAGCTTCGAGGGGCGCTGAGCGCGGCGCGGCAGCGGCGGCGCGCTCACGCATCGCCAGCGATCGCGCGAGGACCTCCTGCGGAGGGATCGTGGCGCGCGTCGGGCGAGCACCCGCCGCATCGGATCCGCCCGCCCGTGATCGCGCGGTCGATTCGCGCGTCGCGTCGGCCCGTCTCGCCGTCGTGGCGCGCTGCGCATGCTTGCTCCACCGCGTGCGCGCGCGCAGCATCCTCGCGACGGCTGCCGTCGCTGCGCGCGAGCGGCGACCGCGGCCCGGCCCGGTCCTCGGGCGCGGGCCGGACCGGGGACCCTGCGCAGTACCCGGGACGTGGTTGCCGCCAGCAGCGCCGGGCATGCGCCCGGCCTCGCGCGAGGCGTCAGACCATCACGCCTTTCAGTTGCGCATCCGGGTAGCGCGTACCCGCAGCGGCGCCCGGCTTGAACACCTCGGCCAGTTCGGCTACTTCGGCTGCCGACAGCGTGACGTTCGCCGCGCCGAGGTTCTCCTCGAGATAGGTGCGGCGCTTGGTGCCGGGGATCGGCACGATGAAGTCGCCCTGCGCCATCACCCAGGCGATCGCCACCTGGGCCGGCGTCGCGCCGTGGGTGGCGGCGATGCGCTCGATCGGGGCCAGCAGCGCGACGTTCTGCGCGATGTTCTCGGCGAAGTAGCGCGGATGCTGGCGACGACGGTCCTTCTCGATCAGGTCGTCCAGCGACTTGATCCGCGCCGACAGGAAGCCGCGGCCCAGCGGCGCGTAGGCCATGTAGCCCACGCCCAGTTCGCGGCAGGCGGCCAGCAGTCCGCCGGTCTCGGCGTCACGCGACCACAGCGAGTACTCGGTCTCGCATACGTCGATGGTGGCGGCGCTCATCGCGCGGCGCAGGGTCTCGGGGCCGGCCTCGGAGATCACGAGGTAGCGCACCTTGCCCTGCTCCTGCAGGCGGGCCATCGCGCCCACGGTCTCCTCGATCGGCACCGCCGGATCGACCCGGTGCAGGCCGTAGATGTCGATCTCGTCCACGCCAAGGCGCTTGAGGCTCTTCTCGCAGGCCTCGACCGCGTACTCCGGCCGGCCATTGACGCCACCGCCACCCATCAGGTTGCCGAACTTGGTGCACACCAGGAACTCGCGGCGGCGACCGGCGATCGCCTTGGCGACCAGTTCCTCGTTCACCCCGTTGCCATAGGCGTCCGAGGTCACGAGCAGGTTGCAGCCCAGGTCGAGGGCGCGGTGCATCGTGGCGATCGACTCGGCGTCGTCGGGCGTGCCGTAGGAGATGGACATGCCCATGCAGCCCAGGCCGATGGCCGGGACGGTGAGGCCCTGCTTTCCAAGCTTGACTTGCTTCATGACGGGCTCCAGTGCGCTCGATGCGGGGGAGATCGGCGCCGGGGGGCGCCGGGATGGATCGGGGTCGATACGGCGACGGCGGGGGACGCGGCGGGGGTCACGGATGCCGCGGGTTCGGCGGATGCTGCGGATTCAGCGACGGCTCCAGGGCCAGGATGCTCGGCGGATGCAGAGGCACTCCGGTGGGCGGCACCTGCCCCTTCGGCGCCGCCGCGGGGGTCGCCCGCGCCTGGCACCACCTGCGGTCCCGGGACACCAGCCCGGCCATCGCGCGACGGGCGACGGCCGGGCGCGTGATCACTTCAGGTAGGTGAGGGTGAGGTCGCCCACGCCGTCGACATGGCCTTCGAGGCGGTCGCCCGGGAAGCACGGGCCGACGCCTGCAGGCGTGCCCATCATGATGATGTCGCCGGGGAACAGTTCGACCAGGTTCGAGAGGTAGGCGATCGTCTCCTGGGTGTTCCAGATGTGCTGGTTCAGGTCGCCCTGCTGCTTGAT
>JBIPNU010000341.1:0-3839 GCA_044370615.1 Burkholderiales bacterium | reverse complement strand
GCGACCATCGACACCGCAGTGGAGTCGACCAAGCTCGGCGCCTCCGACTTCCTCGAGAAGCCGATCGCCCTGCAGAAGCTGCTGTCGACGGTGGGCCGAGTGCTGCGTCGCTCGGGCGGCGCACCGCTGCCGGAACTGTCGCTCGACAGCCTCGGGCGCTCGGCGGCGATCGCGCAGCTCAAGCAGCGGCTCGCGCAGTTGCGCGCGGTGCGCGGCCCGGTCCTGATGGTCTCCGAGCCCGGCTGCCGGGTCGAGCTGTGCGCGCAGTACCTCCATACCGCGCATACGCCGTGGAAGGTGCTCGAGGATCCCCGGCCGCTCGCCTCGGCGCCGCTCGACGTGGCCGCCGAGGCGGCGGAGGGTGTGCTGTTCATCCCCTCGCTCGTCCAGTTGAGCCGCGCCGAGCAGCGCGGGCTCGCCCTGCTCATGTCGCGCGGCGACCGGCATCGTGCGCGCGTGGTGGTCGCCAGCGCTCGCGACCTCGGCGAACTCGTGGCCGCTGGCGCCGCCGAGCCGCGGCTGCTCGAGGCCGCGCCGGCCACGCTGCAGGTGCCACCGCTGCGCGAGCATCGCGAGGACGTGCCCGAGCTCGCGAACCTGTTTCTCACGCGCATCATCGAGGCGAGGGAATGTCCCCCGCGCGCCTTCGATACCGCGGCGCTCAACGCGCTGCGCAACCACGACTGGCCGGGCAACCTGCTGCAGCTCGAGCAGGTCGTGCGGTCGCTCGCCATCACCGCGCTCGGGGTCGACATCAGCGCCGAGGATGTTGCCCGGCTGGTGAGCACCTCCGATACGGCGACCCCGACGGCGAGTCCGCCGGTGGCATCCGGGGAGCCGACCGCGGGCGCGCCGGGCGAGACCGAGGCCGTGTCCCCTGCGCCGGGCCAGGGGCTGCGCTTCGACGCCCCGCTGCGAGAGGCCCGCGACGCATTCGAGCGAGCCTATCTCGAGCACCATATCGCGCTCGAAGGCGGCAACATGAGCCGGGTCGCGGACAAGGTCGGCCTCGAACGGACCCACCTCTACCGCAAGATCAAGCAGCTCGGCATCCGGACCCGCCGCGGCGACGACAGCTGAGCCCCGGACAACTGCGCCCGAGCCGGTCGGGAGGCGCGGCGGGCGCGCGCCGTCCTGCCCGGCGACCGGCAGTTGCGGGATAATCCGCCGCGATGCGCAGGCCCCTGCCCTGCGCCGAGCCGGCCGCCTTCGCATGCCCACCCGAACCGAACTCGCCAATGCCCTCCGCGTCCTGGCGATGGACGCCGTGCAGAAAGCCAACTCCGGCCATCCGGGCATGCCGATGGGCATGGCCGACATCGCCGAGGTGCTCTGGCGCGACCACCTGCGCCACGATCCGGCCGATCCGCGCTGGCCCGACCGTGATCGCTTCGTGCTGTCCAACGGACATGGCTCGATGCTGCTGTACGGGCTGCTGCACCTGGCCGGCTACGACCTGCCGATGTCGGAACTGCAGGCGTTCCGGCAACTGCATTCGCGCACGCCCGGGCATCCCGAGGTCGGGGCGACACCGGGGGTGGAGACCACCACCGGTCCGCTGGGCCAGGGGCTTGCCAACGCGGTGGGCATGGCGCTGGCCGAGGCGCTGCTCGCCTCCGAGTTCAACCGCCCCGGCCACGCGATCGTCGATCACCGCACCTGGGTGTTCGCAGGCGACGGCTGCCTGATGGAAGGCATCTCCCATGAAGCCTGCTCGCTGGCCGGCACGCTCGGCCTCGGCAAGCTGGTCGTGTTCTATGACGACAACGGCATCTCGATCGATGGTGCGGTCCAGGGTTGGTTCACCGACGACACCCCGGCCCGTTTCGAGGCCTATGGCTGGCGGGTGATCCGGGGCGTGGACGGTCACGACCCGCGGGCGTTGTCGGCGGCCATCGACGAGGCAGTACGGCACCAGGATCGACCGGTGCTGGTATGCTGCCGCACGGTCATCGGCAAGGGCGCGCCGAACAAGCAGGGCAGCGCCGACACGCACGGCGCTGCGCTGGGCGAGGCCGAGGTCGCCGCCACGCGCGCGGCGCTGGGCTGGACTGCAGCTCCGTTCGAGATTCCCGAGGCGATCCGCTCGGCCTGGGACGCCCGCGCCGAGGGCGCGAGCCGGCGCGCGCGCTGGCAGCAGGCATTCGATGCCTACGCGGCGGCGCACCCGCAACTGGCCGCGGAGTTCGCGCGGCGCATGGCGGGCCGGCTGCCCGACGACTTCTCGCGCACCTGCATGCAGGTGCTGCAGGCCACGCAGGACAAGGCCGAATCGGTCGCCACCCGCAAGGCGTCGCAGAACGCGCTCAACGCGTTCGCGCCGGTGCTGCCCGAACTGCTCGGGGGCTCAGCCGACCTGATGGGCAGCGTGTTCACCGACTGGAAAGGCAGCACCGTGGTCGGGCGTGATGCGTCGGGCGCGCTGCGCGGGAATATCGTGAACTTCGGGGTGCGCGAGTTCGCGATGGCCGCCATCACCAACGGCGTGGCGCTGCACGGTGGGTTCATCCCGGAGACCGGCACCTTCCTGACGTTCTCCGACTACTCGCGCAACGCGTTGCGCATGGCGGCGATGATGCGGGCGCGCAACGTGTTCGTGTTCACGCACGATTCCATCGGACTGGGCGAGGACGGACCGACCCACCAGCCGGTGGAGCATGTGTCCGCCCTGCGGCTGGTGCCCAACCTCGAGGTCTGGCGCCCCTGCGACGCCGCCGAGACGGTGGGCGCATGGGCGGGCGCGCTTGCGCGCGAGGACGGGCCCAGCGTGCTCGCGCTGTCGCGCCAGGCGCTTCCGGCGCAGCCGCGCACGCCGGAGCAGGTGGCTGCGATCGCCCGCGGCGGCTATGTCCTCGCCGAGGCCGGCGCAGGCTCGCCCGCGGTGGTGCTGATCGCCACCGGCTCCGAGGTCGCGCTGGCGATGCAGGCGCGCGAGTTGCTCGCGAAGGACGGGGTGGCCGCGCGGGTGGTCTCGATGCCCAATGCCGGGCTGTTCGACCGCCAGGAGGCCGGCTGGCGGCGCGCGGTGCTGCCTCCGGGCGTGCCGCGCGTGGCGATCGAGGCCGGCGCCACCGGGTTCTGGCACCGCTACACCGGCGCGGCGGACGATCCGCGGGGCGCGGTGCTGGGGCTGGACCGCTTCGGCGAGTCGGCCCCGGCCGGGGTGGTGATGCGCCATCTCGGATTCACCGCGGAGGCCGTCGCCGCGCTCGCGCACCAGGTGCTGGCTGGCTGAGGCCGCGACCCGGCGCCGGCTGTCACCGGGCCGGCACACGCGTTGCGGTAGACTTGCGCGCTTCCGGGGTGGCCCGCACCGCCCCGACCCCCGGGGTCCGGCCCGGCCGCCCGAGCGCGCGCCGGCTTGCCCGCCGCGACCCCGCCTTCTTTCATGCGGCCCCGCGGGGCCGACCGCAGAGATCCCGGAGGACTCCATGGCGATTCGCGTAGGCATCAACGGGTACGGCCGCATCGGGCGCAACATCCTGCGCGCGCTCCACGAATCCGGTCGCACCGGCGAGATCCAGGTCGCGGCGATCAACGATCTCGGCGATGCGAAGACCAATGCGCATCTCACCCGCCACGACACCGCGCACGGGAAGTTCCCGGGCAAGGTGGAGGTCGACGGCGACAGCATGGTGGTCAACGGAGACCGCATCCGGGTGTTCGCGGTGCGCAACCCCGCGGAGATTGCGTGGGGGTCGGTCGGCGTGGATGTGGTGCTCGAGTGCACCGGCCTGTTCACCACCAAGGAGAAGGCGGGCGCGCACCTGAAGGGCGGTGCGAAGAAGGTGGTCATCTCCGCCCCCGGCGGCAAGGATGTCGATGCCACGGTGGTCTAC
>JBIPNU010000340.1:0-3842 GCA_044370615.1 Burkholderiales bacterium | reverse complement strand
GCTGCGTTCGTCGCGCGCGCGCGCGCCCGACCGGGCTTCTCCCGTGCGTACGACGAACTGGAGTTCGAGTATCAGGTCATCAGCGAGCTGCTGTCCGCCCGCACCCGCGCAGGCCTGACCCAGCAGGCGGTGGCCGAGAAGATGGGCACCACGACGAGCGCGGTCTCGCGCCTGGAGAGCGCCGGCCGGCACAGCCCGTCGATCAGCACCCTGCGCCGCTATGCGAAAGCCGTGGGCTGCAAGGTGCAGGTCAGGCTCGTGCCCGCCAAGTAACCCGGCCGGGCGCCAGCACTGCGACGACAAGCGCTCCCGCGACCGACGTCGCCTCGACGACCGTCCCCGCGACCCGCGCCGTGTCCTGCGGCAGCCCGCGAGGGCTACCCCGCCCTACTCCACCTTCAACCCGATCTCGCGGATCACGCGACTGGTGCGGGCGATGTCCGCGCGTATCGCCTCGGTGAACTGCTCGGGCGTGCTGCCCACGATCTCCACCCCTGCCTTGAGGAACTGCTCCCGCACCTCGGGCCGGTTGATGAAGCGCACCACCTCCTGGTTGACCCGGGAGATGATCGAGGGGGAGGTCTTCGCGCCCACCCCGAACAGGCCGGTCATGCCGATCGACTCGAAACCCGGCACGCCGGCGGCGCTGACGGTGGTCAGCCCCGGCGTGAGCGCCGAGGGCTCGAGGCTGGTGGCCGCCAGCGCGCGCAGCTTGCCCGCGCGCGCGTGCGGCATGATCAGCCCCGCGTCGAAGATGGCGAGCTGCACCTCGCCGGAGATGAGCGCGGTGATCGCCGGCTGGTTGCCCTGGTAGGGCACGTGCACCATCTTCGTGCCGGTCATCGACTGCAGCATCTCGCCGGCCAGGTGCGTGGTCGACCCGACTCCCGGCGAGGAGAAGTTGAGCTTGCCCGGCACCGTGCGCGCGTAGGCGATCAGCTCCTTCACCGTGGTGGCGGGCACCGCGTTGCTGATGGCCAGCACGTTCACCTCGCGCACCAGCAGCGACACGGGGGCGAAGTCCCGATCGACGTCGTAGGGCGTCTTGCGCAGCAACGAGTGGATCCAGAAGGCGCCGCCCTGCACGGCCAGCGTGTGGCCGTCGGCCGGCGCGCGCGCGGCCGCCTCGCCCGCAAGCACCCCGGTGCCGCGGTTCTCGACGATGACCGGCTGGCCCAGCGCAGCCGTGAGGCCGGGCGCGATGATGCGCGCGACGAAGTCGCTGCCGCCACCGGCCGCCGCGGTGATGATGCGCACGCTGCGCATCGGGTAGTCCTGCTGCGCGTGGGCGATCGTGAAGGCTGCCGACTGCAGCAGGCCCAGGCTGGCCATGGCGACCACGGAAGCGCGAAGCGGGGTCATGGGGTTCTCCGGAGGATGGTGGAACTCGGCGCGGTCAGGCGACGGCCGTCGCCCGCGGATGACGCGCCTCACCGTCGCCTTCGACGATCGGCACGCCCTTGCACTGGGTGCGGTGCATGATCCGGCGCGCAGCGGGATCGAACGCGTCGCGGCGGTGCATCGTGCAGCGGTTGTCCCAGATGAGGATGTCGCCCACCCGCCACTGGTGATGCCAGGTGATCGAGGGGTCGGTGGCATGGCTCCACAGCTCGTCGAGCAGCGCCTCGGACGCCTCGAGCGACAGCCCGTTCACGTATGCGTGCGGTCGGCGCCCCAGGTACAGCGCATCGGCGCCGGTTTCCGGATGGCGGCGGATGATCGGATGGCTGGGGCCGGGGCTCTCGCGAAGGTCCTGGTGGGCGAGGTAGCCCTCGCGCAGCTGCCCGCCCGAGGTGTAGCGGCGGTCGTGCTTGATCGTGCGCCCGCGCACTGCGTGGCGCAGCGCCTGTGGCAGCCGCTCGCAGGCGAGGTACATGTTCGAGAAGCCGGTGTCCCCGCCTTCGGCCGGAATCTCGATGGAATGGAGCAGGCTTGCGCTGGGCGGCACCTCGTTGAAGCCGCTGTCGCTGTGCCAGACCGCCTCGCCATCGCCCAGCGAGCCGATCGCGATGCCGTTCTCGCGCACGTTGGAGATCACCGCAATCTCGGGCACGCTGCGCGCCATCTGCCCGGTGTGCACCTGGGCGGCCGCAGCCAGTTCGCCAAAGCGCCGTCCGAAAGCCAGCAGGGCTGCGTCGTCCAGCCGCTGGCCGCGGATGAGCAGCACCAGGTGATCCAGCCACGCCCGGTGCACCTGCGCGAAGGTGGCGTCGTCCAGTTCGCGCACGTCGCCGCAGTCGACCTGCGCGCCCAGCGCAGCCGGCATCGGGATGACCTCGATCGCGCGAGCGACGGGCGCGGTGTCCGCGTAGCCCGCGCGCGCGCCCGGGACCTGGCCGGTGGCGCCCGGGGGATTGGTCCGAGTCGATGGGGTCATGCGGCCTCCCACTCCTGGATCGACACCCGCCAGTGGATGCGCTCCTCTTCGGGCGGGTAGTCGGCCGCGGCCTTGTGGTAGGTGCAGCGGTTGTCCCAGATCACCGCATCGCCGCGCCGCCACTGGTGCCGGTAGACCGCATCGGGCTGGATCATGTAGCCCCGAAGCTCCTCGATCAGCGCGTCGCTCTCGGCCGCGGGCAGCCCCTTGATGTAGAGCAGCTTGTTCGGGTCGAAGTAGAGCGCGGTGCGCCCGGTCTCGGGATGCACCCGGGCGAGCGGATGCAGCACCGGCTCGGTCACGCGATCCTGCTGCTCGATGCGCTCGATGCCATCGGCGGTGCGCCCGCCGTAGATGTAGGCGCCCTGCAACCCCTGCAGCCGCGCCTTCAGCGCTGCGGGCAGCGCTTCCCACGCGGCATACGTGCTGGCGAACAGCGTGTCCCCGCCCCGGCTGGGAATGGCCACCGAGTAGAGCTGGGTGGCCTTGTAGGGCACCTTCTCGTACGAGCCGTCGGTGTGATAGCCCTCGCCGCGCGCGTAGATGGCCATATTGATGCTGCCATCGGCCCGGCGCTTGTTCGCCCCCAGCAGGGTGATCTGCGGCACCTCCGGGTGGCGCGTGTTCTTCGACGGATGCGGCACGACCTTGCCGAAGCCCTCGCAGTAGTCGAGATACTGGGCGGGCGTGATCTGCTGGTCGCGCACCACGATCACCGCGTGGTCGAGCCACGCGCGGTAGACCTGCGCGAACGTGGCCTCGTCGAGCGCACGCAGATCGACCCCGGTGATCTCGGCACCGATCCAGGGCCCCATCCGGCGAACCTGTACCGTCATCGCCACCCTCCCCTGTCGCGGGGTCGTGTTGCCGACCGCGGCGCACAGGCCGGGCCTTCACGACTCTCCGTGTCCGCAGGGCCCCGCGGGGGCAAGCCCCGACGCTGGAGGATCCGTCGAACGACGGATCCATGCTGCCGCATCCATGACGCCGGGGTCAAGCCGCGAGTGCGGCGGTCGGTTGGACACGAGGGGGCGCCTGCCGCCCGGACAAGCGGGAGGCGCCGCCATGCTGCGTGCTAACCTTTCCCGCTGCGTGTACAGCGTCCCGGCTGTCCGCCACTCATTGTCGAACTTGACCCGGAGTGCCGTCATGTCCAACACCCGGACTGCCCCCTCCCCGCGCCCGGATAGCCCCGCCGCGACAGACCGATCCTTCGCCCGCCGTCGAACAGCCCTCGCCGCCGGGCTCGTCACCGTGGGCGGCATGGCCGGCGCATTCGTCACCTCGCCCGCCGCGGCCGCCACCGACTGGCCCGTCGCCGGCCGCAACATCCGCCTGATCGTGCCCTCGCCGGGCGGTGGCGGCACGGGCGACACCATCGCGCGCATCTTCGCCGAGGAACTCGCGCGGCGACTCAAGACCGTCTTCGTGGTCGACAACCGGCCGGGCGCGAACGGCAACATCG
>JBIPNU010000339.1:0-3845 GCA_044370615.1 Burkholderiales bacterium | reverse complement strand
CCCGCGCCGGGCGCACGAGGAAGGTGACGTCGGCGCCCGCC
Source organism: Burkholderiales bacterium (assembly GCA_044370615.1). GTDB lineage: Bacteria > Pseudomonadota > Gammaproteobacteria > Burkholderiales > CAIKXV01 > CAIKXV01. The sequence continues at coordinate 3,804 of JBIPNU010000339.1, read as the reverse complement.
TGGGCGAGCCGTCCGCCGAAATAGCCGCCGGTCGCGCCGGCGCCCAGTACCAGGATGCGCATCGTCATGCCCCTCGGCGTGCAGAATCCGGGCGCCGATGGGCCCAGTAGTCCTCGCGGGACTTCGCCGCCGCCAGCGCGGCCGCGTCCGCCATGCCCGGGGCCATCGACCCGGCGGTGCCGGCGAGATACTGATGATGGTCGATGTTGAGCAGCCGAAGCCAGCTCTGCTGGCCGAGCGTGAGACCGATCGCGCAGCCGAGTTCGACCAGTTCCGGTTCGCTGAAGTGCGAGTTCATCCGGGCCCAGAACGCATCGTCGGTGTCCAGCCGCCAGACGATCGCCTCGGCGTAGGCCAGCGCCGCCTTCTGCCGCGCGTCATGGCGGTCAGACTGCTCGAAGTCGATCAGGTCGTCGTACTTCGCCTCGGTGAGCCCCTGCTGTGCCGCCTTGATCGAGCGCTGGTTGCCGCAGAACTCGCAGATCACCGAGCGCGAGACGTAGACCCGGCACAGTTCCTTGAGCGCGTGGTCGCAGACGCCGTTGCGGAAGATCCGGTCCCAGGCGTCGGCGAAGAACCAGAAGCAATCGGGCACGTGCGCGCGCACCGCCGAACTCTCCGGCCGGGGCGTGCCCTCGCGCGCGCAGCGCTCCAGTTCGGCGCGCATCCGCGGATCCTCGATCTGCTCGAACGGGACGTAGCTGATGCGCTGGGGACGGGGGACGTGCGGGGTATCGGGCATGACGGACTCCGGGGAGGGCGGGCGCGAACGGCCGGGTGGCCCACGGCGGCGAACGGCGCGAGGCCGGCGTGCCGCCCGGGCACGCGGGCTTGGCTGCCGCCGGGACGACCGGGACGGCAAGGGTCGAGACGACTGGGGCCGGGACGTCCGAAGCCACGCGGGCGGGGCCGACCCGCTCGACAGCGACTGTTGCCGGCGGCCACCGCTCGCAGGCCGGCCGATTCCCGGCTGCCAGGGTCGGCAGGCTACCGCGTGTCAGGCAGCCTGTCACCGTGCGCGTATCGCCTGTCGCCCGGGACAGGCCGTTCCCAGCCGACCGCCTGCGCGATGCCCGGACGCACGGGGCCCGCTCCCGGGGGGCGCCGTGCACACGCGTGGATCGGCATCGGGTCTTGACCAGGATCAAAAAGCGCGCGCGAATCGACGCGCATGCTGCGAACGTCCGTCGGCGTCCGCTGGCGGCGCACCTGCGAAGGAGCTGCGCATCATGTACCGCAAGATTCTCGTGGCTATCGACGACAGCGCGACCTCCACCCGGGCGCTCGACGAGGCGATCCGGCTCGCCACCGACCAGCGGGCCCAGCTCTGCATCGTGCACGCCGTCGAGCCGCTGGCCGCCACCCTCTATCCGGAAGCGGGGATGTTCGCCGACGAACTGCTCGCCTCGATGCGCGACTCGGCCACTGCGCTGCTCGCTCGCGCGAGCGCGCGCGCCGCGCGTCGCGGGGTCACCGCACGCACCGCGCTGATCGACAACGGCGGCTATCCGGTCGCGCAACTGGTGCTCGCCTACGCGAAGCGCTGGAAGCCGGGCGTGATCGTGCTCGGCACGCACGGCCGACGCGGGCTGCAGCACCTGCTGATGGGCAGCGACGCGGAGACGATCCTGCGCGAGTCCACGGTGCCGGTCCTGCTCGTGCGCACGCCCGGCGATGCGAAGAAGACCGCTGGCCGCTCGCAGTCGGCAACCCGCAAGGGCTCGGGGGCGCGCGCCCGCTGACGGCAGGTCTCCGGGACCGGGCGGCCGCCCGACGCAGCCCGAGCGGCCACTCGGTCCATACCCCGCTGCCGCCGCCGAGCCACGGCGCGGGCGATCGCGACCCGGTGGCCGCGAACCCGTGCGACCGGCGAACCGCGAAAGACCGCGCACCGGCGGAGGACTGCGCACCTGAGGAAGCTCCGACCGGCTGACCGCCTGATCGGCAGAGCCACGGAGCCCCTGGCGGTCGGGACCACGGAGGCGCTACCGCGTGTCCGGACCCACCCGCCGCGAGACCTCGCGGCTGCCGGCCGCCCGGGCGCGACCAGCGGGGGCGGGCGCGGAGGCACGCCGTCCCGCCCGCATTGCTCGCCCCGTGAATTCGCAGGGGTCCTCCCCCGCCGACGGCAGGCCCGCGCGGCGCCGCCTGCGCCATCGGCGAGGCGTTGCACCGGCCCGCGATCGGGATCGACCGCGGGGCGCGACCTCAGGCCGGCAGCACCCGCTCCGCGTGCACGCCGCGTACATCCATTTCGTACTCGAGCAGTTGCACCGGCGGACGCACCCAGTGCCAGGTCAACCCGCCCCGCATCGCGCCGCGCGCCACCAGTTCGCGGGCGAGGAAGGGATGCGGGTCGTGCACGGTGTAGAGCTGGGTGGCCGTCGTGTGCGCCCAGGTGAAGCCGAGCAGGCCCATGCGCCGCTCCATCTCGCCCAGCACCCAGCGCGCCTTCTCGAGCAGCGCCTCGGGCGAGGTGTCGCCCCGTCGCACGATGTGCTCGCCATAGTGTCCGTGCCCTTCGGGCGCCTCGGCGCTGCCGGCCACCACGAACGAGTCGGGCGCGTCCGAGGCCGGCTCGGTGTAGGAGAACGCGTGCAGGCTGGGTTCCGCAGGCCGGTCGAGTTCAGGGCACACGTTGCTGCGCGCCACCGGGTTCACGCCGTCGCGCACGATGCCCCAGCGCTCGAGCGTACCCACGTAGATCCGGTTGAAGGCGACGAACCCCTCCTCGGTGAAGGGCGCGGGCGACCGCAGTTCGCACTGGCAGAACGCCTCGGTGGGCCGCCCCGCCGCGGCGAGCACCTCGCCCGCCGCGGCAAACCCCGCGGCCAGCGGCAGCGGCCGCGCGAACCGTACGCGAACGATGCGATGGCCCGGCTCGGCCGCCACCCCGGCCGAGTACTGGAACGGGCCGGGGATGTAGCGATAGCCGCCGGGGGCGAAGACAGGCAGGGGTGGGTTCACGTCGGGCTCCGGGTACGCGGTTCACGAAACCGCGATGGTAGCCGCGCGCCGGGCGTTCCCTCCCGCACCCGCGCGCGTCCCTGTCCCCGCCGCGCGCAGGCGGCGCAACGCCGCCTCCCGAGCACCGCTGGCGAGGACGGGTCGGGCACTCCGTCGCCCCGGGCGGCACGCAAGCGGTGGCGAGCGCGGAAGAGGGGAGAGAATCGACTCGAAACGCCCCTTCCCGACGGACCTGCGCGCGTCGCGCGGGTGCTGCAGGCCCCACCGCCGTCCCGTCGCGTGGGCCGGGCAACCTTCAGGCGCGCGGCAGCACGCTGGCGAGCGCGACTTTCACCCGATCGGGCAGCATCGGTTGCTGGCGCAGGCGCGCGCCGGTGAGCGCGGCCACCGCATTGGCGATCGCCGGCGCCACCAGCGGCGTGGCCATCTGTCCCGCGCCGGTCGGATGGTTGGGCGTCGGGACGATCAGGATGTCCAGCTCGGGCATGTCCTTCATGCGTGGCACGCGGTAGTCGTAGAAGTTCGCCTGCTCCACGCGACCATCGGCGATGGTGATGCGCTCGGTGAGCGCGAGGCCCAGTCCGTAGACGATCGATCCCTCGGTCTGCGCGATCACGTTGTCCGGCTGGACCGCCACGCCGCAGTCGATCGCGCAGGTGAAGCGATGCACGGTGATCTCGCCGCTCGACCGATCGACGGAGACCTCCGCCACCGCCGCGAGATGGGTGCCGGTGTAGTCGATGTAGGCGAGGCCCAGTGCCCTCCCCTGCTTCGCGAGCGCCGCGCGTCGTGTCCAGCCCGCGCGCTGAGCCGCCTCGCGCACCACCCGCTGCGCGC
>JBIPNU010000338.1:0-3853 GCA_044370615.1 Burkholderiales bacterium | reverse complement strand
GGGGGGCAGCGGGCGTTCGCCGCTTTCGATTGCCTGCGGAGCGCGGTCGCTTCAGCCCCGATCCGACGACCGTTCCCGCTGACTGGCGCCCTCGCACGGGCGCTGCCCTGTCTCGACTCCCCGGAGGTTCGATCCATGGAACGTATCCCCGTCACCATCCTTACCGGATTCCTCGGTAGCGGCAAGACGACACTGCTCAATCACATCCTCCGGGAGCAGCACGGGCACCGGATCGCGGTCATCGAGAACGAGTTCGGCGAGGCGGGCGTCGACAACGAGCTCCTGGTGCAGGACGCGGAGGAGCAGATCGTCGAGATGAACAATGGATGCATCTGCTGCACGGTCCGGGGCGACCTCGTCCGCATCCTCGGCGAGCTCGCGTCGCGGCACCGCACGCGCCCGTTCGAGCGGGTGATCATCGAGACGACCGGGCTGGCCGACCCGGCACCCGTCGCGCAGACCTTTTTCGTCGAATCGGCCGTCCAGGATCGCTACCGCCTCGATTCCATCGTGACCGTGGTCGACGCGAGGCACGGCCCGGACCAGCTCACGCAGCACCACGAGGCGCAGGAGCAGGTCGGATTCGCCGACCGGATCCTCGTCTCGAAGACCGATCTCGTGTCCGAGCAGGCGGTGATCAGCCTCTTCCAGCGGCTGCGCGGCATCAACCCGAGGGCTCCGGTGAGCCGCGTGCTGTTCGGGCAGGCCGATGTCGCGGCGCTGCTCGACGTCAGGGGATTCGATCTCGACGCCATCCTGTCGATCGAGCCGGAGTTCCTCGAAGACGTGACCCACGAGCATGACGACACGATCAGCTCCTATGCCTGGCGAGACGAGCGGCCCTTCGACCTCGAGCGGCTGGAGGCGTTTCTCGACGGCGTCATCCGGCTGCACGGGGCCGACCTTCTTCGCTACAAGGGTGTGGTCAGCGCGGCCGGCGAGGCCAACCGACTGGTGTTCCAGGGCGTACACATGATGATGGCCGGATCCCCTGGCCGTCCGTGGAAGACGGGCGAGAAGCGGGAGAGCGTGCTGGTGTTCATCGGTCGCCATCTGCCGCGAGACCTGCTTCACCTCGGCCTCGAGCAGTGCGTACACGACGTCGTGCCGGCGAAGCGACCCCGGGGGCTCACATGAGCGCCATCGTGGAGACGACATCCCGAAGGTTGCCAGTGACGGTGCTCTCCGGCTTTCTAGGGGCGGGCAAGACCACGCTGCTCAACCAGGCCCTGCGCAACCGGGAAGGTCGACGCTTCGCGGTGATCGTCAACGACATGTCCGAGGTCAACATCGATGCTGCACTGGTACGCGGAGGCGGTGGTGAGCTCTCGCGCACCGACGAGCGCCTGATCGAGATGAGCAACGGGTGCATCTGCTGCACCCTGCGCGAGGACCTGCTGGTCGAGGTGGCGCGGCTGGCGCGCGAGGGACGCTTCGACGCATTGCTGATCGAATCAACCGGCATCTCCGAGCCGCTGCCGGTGGCCGAGACCTTCACCTTTCGCGACGACACCGGCGCCTGCCTGGCCGATCTGGCGCGGCTGGACACGATGGTCACCGTGGTCGATGCCTTCAACTTCCTCCGTGACTACCAGGCAGCGGAATTCCTCCGCGAGCGCGGCCAGACTGCCGGTGAGGACGACGATCGCACGGTCGTGGACCTGCTCACCGACCAGGTCGAATTCTGCGACCTGATCGTGATCACCAAGTCCGATCTCGTCGACGCCGAGACGATCGCGCAACTGCGTGCGGTGCTGCGCGCGCTCAATGCGACGGCGGAGATGGTCGAGTCGCGGTTCGGAGCGGTTCCGCTGGATCTTCTCGTCGATACCGGGCGCTTCAGCATGGACGTCGCCGAGCGCGCGCCGGGCTGGCTGGCAGTGATGCGCGGCCATGAGGTGTCCGAGTCCGACACCTTCGGCATTCGCAGTTTCGCCTATCGCATCCACCAGCCCTTCCATCCGCAGCGATTCTGGGACCTCATCCACTCCGAATGGGAGGGGGTGATCCGCTCCAAGGGATTCTTCTGGCTCGCCTCGCGCATGGACTTCGCGGCGAGCTGGTCGCAGGCGGGTGGGGCGTGCCGTCACGGTGCGGCCGGGCTATGGTGGGCGGCGGTCGACCCGTCCGAATGGCCACCGGGTGATGCCGCACGCGCCGAAATCGAGGCAATGATGCAAGGGCCCTGGGGCGACCGGCGCCAGGAGCTGGTGTTCATCGGCATCGATCTCGACGAGGCCGCGATCCGCTGCCAGCTGGACGCCTGCCTGCTCACCGAGGCCGAGCGCGCGGCTGGTCCCGCGGCGTGGGCCGCGCTGCCCGATCCCTTCCCGCGGTGGCGAATCGAGGGCGAGCAGGCCGACGGGTGATCGGAGCGGTGCCTACTCGTCCCAGATCGCGTCGATCGACAGCAGAAGGCGGGGTGGCGGCCCGCCCTGAGGGGCGGGAGATCGATGGACCGCTCCGGCACCCTCGTTTCCCGGCCAGGCAGAGCCCTTGAGGATCAGCACGTCGAAGGGCTCGGCGAATCCCAGCGCGCGCTGCGCCTGCGGATCGCCACGATGCGCCAGTACGTCGCGCCGCGCCCATTCCGTCCCCGGCCCTCGGTAGGTGCAGAGCAGGCGCACGCCGACCGCATCCACGTGGAAGCGCGGACACATCGCCCGGTCGAGGACCTCCATCCGCAGCCCCAGAGCGGGACAGCCGATCAGGTCGACGTAGAGTTCGGCGAGCCGCGCGATGTCCGCGAGCAGCGCGGGCGCAGGCGGAAACCCGGCGCGAGGGTAGTCGGTGGCGAGCGCCCCGGCATCGATCCGGACCCGCATGCCCGAGCCGATGCGCCCCTCGCGGCCGAGTTGCTCGACCTCGGTCACGATTCGTGCGTCCGGGCTGCGCCGCAGGCGCACGCCCTGGATGCCGGGTTCGTGGATCCACGCGAGATCGGCGATGCAGTCCACCGTCACCACCCCGGCCTCGTCGGGGGCGGTTGACCGCTCTCCGCGCGAGCTCGGGACCGGCGCGGATTCGTTCAGCCCGCGCATCGCCGACTGCATCAGCGTACGGCGGCGGGCGGCTCGCCCAGCGCGTCGGCGATGGTGTCGATGTTGTAGCGAAGCAGGCCGAGGTAGGTGCCGGCCGCGGCGACCTTCGCCGACAGGGCGTCGGAGAACAGCGTGGCGCCGACCCGTGCCCCGGACTCGCGCGCGAGCTGCTCGAGTACCCTGGGCTCGGACACGTTCTCCAGGAAGAGCGCCTGGATGCGCTCCTGGCGAATCTGGCGCGAAAGCCGTGCGAGATCCTTGGCCGATACCTCCGACTCGGTACTCATGCCCTGTGGCGAGCGGATGCGCAGCCCGTACTCGGCGGCCAGGTAGCCGAACGAATCGTGGCTGGTGATGAGCCTGCGGCGTTCGGCGGCGATCGCCTGGAAGCGCTCGCGCGCGTGCGCGTCGATCGCCCGGAGCTGCTCGATGTACTTCGCGGCGCGGTCGCGGTAGCCCTGGGCGTTTTCCGGATCAGCCTCGGCGAGCGCGCGGGCGATGTTCTCGACGTAGCGCTGCGCCTGTACCGGACTCTGCCAGGCGTGCGGGTCGGTGTCGCCGTGGTGGTGTCCCTTGTGATCGTGCGAGTGGCCGTGGCCAGAGGCGCGGATCACCTTGATGCCGTCGGTGACCACCACCCGGGTGCCGGTGAAGCCCGAGGCCGCGAGCAGCTTGTTCATCCATCCTTCGAAGCCCAGGCCGTTCACGAACACCACGCGTGCCTCGAGGATCGCCTTGGCGTCGCCAGGCGTTGGCGAGTAGACATGGGCGTCCGAGTCGCGTCCCACGAGCGCGGTGACCGCGACCCGGTC
>JBIPNU010000337.1:0-3856 GCA_044370615.1 Burkholderiales bacterium | reverse complement strand
TCTGACGCCGGGGGGCGCGCGTCCGGCCGGGGCGTGGGCGGCCGGATCCGGCCTGCCCACGGCGCCCGGCGGGGCGTGCGACCGCCATGCACGGATCGCGTCGGGGCCCGCTCGACCCAAGGGCACCCGGTGCGCGCCTCACGCGCGCCAGCGATGCGGCTGGAGCCACCGGCATGGCCGGAACGAACGGAACGACCGGTGCCATCTTCGCGACGATCGACTGCGCGCGCCGAGGGCGTTCGCGCTATTTCCGCGCGGGCGGGTTCAGCAGGTGCTCGAGCGTCCTGCGCAGGTCCTCGATATCGAGGACGACTGGCGGTGTGGACGGGCTGGCCGCGCCGGCCGCCTCTGCAGCCGCCGCACCGGGCGCGCCCGGGATGCCGGGTCCCGAGGCCGGTCCGCCGCCGCCCGCGGGTGCTACCGCCCCGGGAACGGTCGGCGGGGACGCCGCATCGACCGGGCTGACGGGCGATCCGCCCGCGGCATCGGCGCCGGCGGGGGCCGGTGGGCTCGAGGGTCCCGCGGCCTCGAACGACCCGCTCGCGCCTGGCGAGGAGGCAACGGGCGCGGATCCCGCCACGAACGGCGTGGCGAGTGACGGCGGATCGGGCGGAGCCGCCCCCGGCACCGGGAAGATGATCCACAGCACGCCGAGCACCCCCATCGCGACGAGCAGGAAGAACAGCAGGAACATCAGTCGGGTCCGCCGCCCTGGCGTGCCGCCCACCACTGGCGCAGCCAGCCGGTGTTGCCGCCCAGCGCGACCACCGCCTGCAGCGATTCGGCCATCGGCGGGTACTCTCGGTGCGTGCCACGGGTGTGGTTGATGAAGAGGCCGCTGGAGAAATCCACCTCGAGGTCATCGCCGTCCTCGCACTCGGCGGTGGCGCCCTGGCAGTCGGTGAGCACGCGCAGCCCGGCGCCGATCGCGCCGCGATAGCCGAGAAAGGGCATCGACTCGCACACCAGCCCCAGCCCCAGCGCCTGCATCGCGATGTAGCCATTCATCTTCGGTCCCATGCCGAAGCTGCGTCCGGCGACGATGATGTCCCCCGGCCTGCAGCGGGTGTGGAAGCCCGGGTCGGTCTCCTCGAACAGGTGCGGGATGATCTCCGCCGGATCCATGTGCCGGCCGGTGACGATCCATGCCGGCACGACGCCGCCCTGGTGCTGCACCTCGTGGCCCAGCACCCACGCCCGGCCGCGCAGGCGCCACTCGAAGTCCGCATGTTCGCCCGTCGTGCTCATGCCTGCGCCTCCATGCGCCGCGCATCGGTGATCAGCCCGGCCACCGCCGAGGCCGCCACCGTGGCCGGATTGCCGAGGTAGAGCTGCGCGTCCTTCGGGCCCAGCCGCCCCGGGTTGTTGCCGGCGAAGGTGGAGATCGACACCTCGCCCGAGTGCAGCGGGCCGATCACCCCGTCGTTGCAGGCGCCGCAGCCGGCGGGCAGCACGACCGCGCCGGCCTCGACGAAGGTCTTCATCAGCCCGTCGTCGAGCATGCGGCGCATCGAGCGCTCGCTGCCCGGGGTGATCATCAGTCGCACGCCTGGGGCGATGCGACGCCCGGCCAGCAGGCGCGCGGCCGCCTGCAGGTCCTCGTAGTGTCCGGACCCGCAGGAGCCGATGAACGCGTGGTCGATGCGCGTGCCCTCGACCTCCGAGACATCCACCGCGCGGTGCACGCCGCCCGGCAGCGCCACCTGGGGCTCGATCGCCGAGACATCGAGCGTGACCTGTGCCTCGACCTTCGCGTCGGCATCCGGGAACACCGGGGCGAACGGACGCTGGGCGACCGCGCGCGCGTGGGCGAGCACCGCCTCGGAGGGCGGGAAGAACGTGCCGTAGGCGCGCACCTCGGTGGGCGAACTGCACAGCGCGGTGCGCTGGGCAAGGTCGTAGCCGTCAAGGTCGCCGGCGAACTCGATCACCCGGTAGTCCGGGTCGAGGCCCCAGCTGCCGCCCTCGCGCAGGTGGCGCGCGATCACGAAACCGATGTCGCGGCCGAGCACGCCGGGCTTCGGCTGCCCGCGCAGCACGAGCCGGATGGTCTTCGGCACCATCACCCAGTTGGTGCCGGTGGCGAGCACCCGACCGATCTCCGAGCCCATGCGAAAGCCGAAGGCGCCGATGGCGCCGGCGTTGGTGGAGTGGCGGTCGTTGTCGAAATAGAACATGCCGGGCAGCAGCAGGCCCGACTCCATCGGGAAGATGTGGCCGTGGCCGCCCTGCCCGACGTCGAAGAACCAGCGCACGCCCCAGTCACGCGCCGCCTTGCGGTTGAGCGCGCCGCGCTCGGCGGCGCGCGCGCTCGGATAAATGACCTCGTGGTCGGTGACCATCATCACGAGATCGGGGCGGGCGAGGCGGTCGATGCCCAGCGCATCGAGTTCTCGCCGCGCCGCCATCACCACGCCATCGTGCACCATGATGAAGTCCGGCACCGGCTCCACCACCTCGCCCGCGCGCAGTTCGTTGCGCCCGCTCGCTCGCGCGAGCACCTTCTCCACCGCCGTCATCGGCATGCCAGCATCCTGCCCTGTTGTGGTTCCGCGCCCCCGGGGCCCGGCCCGAGCGGCCCGGATCGCCTCGCCCGGGCCTGCAAGCCGCGCCCCCGGGCACCCCGGCTCGAGCGCGGATCCTGCCCTCGAGCCCTCTTCGTTTCGTCGCACTGCCCGCTGCTTCTCGCCGGCTGCGACTTGTCCGCGGCGTCTCGCCCGCGGTGCCCGTCGCGCCGCACGCCCCCGCCCGCATCTTGCGGCGCCCGCGAGACCAGCGCCGCCGCATCGTCCTGCCTGCCGCGATGCCCGGCCGCCGGCAGGGCGTGCCGGGTCGAACCCGTCCTCAGTTGCCGTCGAGCGTGATCTTCTGCTCCCGGATCACGCGGCCCCAGCGCGCGCTCTCCGTGCGCATCCACTCGCCGAACGCCTCGGGCGTGCTGCCGACCAGCTCGATGCCCTGGGACTCCATCTTCTCGCGCACCTCGGGCGCGGCCAGCGCCTTCACCAGCACGGCGCGCACGCGGTCGATGATCGGGCGCGGGGTGCGCGCGGGCACCACCATGCCGATCCACGATTGCGCCTCGAACCCGGGATGGGTGTCGGCGATCGGCGGCACCGCCGGCAGTTGCGGCGTGCGGCGGGTCGAGGACACGCCCAGCGGCACCAGCCGTCCTCCCTGGATGTGCGGCAGCACCAGGCCGATCGAGGCGATCATCGCCGGCACCTGGCCGCCGATCACCTCGGTGATCGCGGCTGCACCACCCTTGTAGGGCACGACCGTGATCTCGATGCCCAGCGTGCCCTTCAGCAGTTCGGTGGAGAACCGGCTGGAGGTCGCGAGCCCGGGCACGGCGAAGGCCATGCCCTTCTGTGCGCGCGCGGCCGCCACCAGTTCGGCGATCGTCTTCACGCCGAGCTTCGGGTGCGCGACCAGCACCTGCGGCTGGCGGGCCATCAGCGAAACCGGCGCGAAGTCCTTCAGCGGGTCGTACTGGACGTTGTTGTAGAGGAACGGGTTGGTGGCGAAGCTGTCGAAGACCGCCACCAGCGTGTGCCCGTCGGGCGTCGCGCGCGCCGCCTGGTTGGTTCCGGGCACGCCGCCCGCGCCCGGCAGATTCTCGATGACCAGCGGCTGGCCCAGCGCGTCGGCCATGCGCGGGGCGACCAGTCGCGTGAGCACGTCGGTCACACCACCGGGCGGATTGGGCACCATCACGCGGATCGGTCGCGCCGGGTAGTCCTGCGCGTGCGCGTGCGGTGCGGCGGCACCCAGGGCGAGCGCGAGAAGTCCGAGGCTCAGCGCCCGCGACGGCCTCCGGCTGACGATCGGGCGCGCGCTCGCGCGGTACCCGAAC
>JBIPNU010000431.1:0-3116 GCA_044370615.1 Burkholderiales bacterium | reverse complement strand
TCCGCCCGGTCCGACCGACTCGGTCGCCCGCGGGCGCGGCACCGCCGCGCCGCGTCCGGACGAGACACGACCGCCGTACCCGGCCCCGTCAGCGCCCATCGGTCGCGAACCGCCAGTCGGTGGGGAAACCGGCCCGGGTCAGCGCCCCGATCACCCGCTCCATCACCTCCCGCCTCGCCAACGACAGCATCGGTCCGTCCGCGGGGGTGCCATCCCGACCGATCGGCCCGGGCTCGCGCTCGATCACGAACGTCGGCCCGCTCCCGCCCGGCATCGCGGGTTCGAGGCGGGCGGTGATCCGGGCGCTGTTCAATTGCCGCAGCACCGCATCGCGCAGCGAACCGGCTGCGCTCGGGGACGGGTCGGTGGGCACGAATCCCCATTCCGCCAGGTGGCGAGCCACGGCCTCGAGCACCTGTTCGTGATGCGACTGGACCAGCCGCATCTGCTGCTGGACCGACTGCCGCAGCCGGCGCTCGGGTTCGCCCTCGCCGATCGCCAGACGCTCGAGCGCCGCGAGCAGCGGACGCGTCTCGCCCGGCGCCGGCCCGCGTCGCAGCACACTGGCCTGGCCCAGCAGTGCCTCGTGCATCAGCGCGCGCACCCAGGACCGGGTCAGCCCCGCGTCCTCAAGCGCGCCCTCGGTCGCCAACCCGGCGGCGTACTCGGTGAAGTCGGGTGTCCTGCCATAGGCGGTGACCGCCCTCGGATCGTCGAACGCCGTGCGCAGGTGCTGGAACAGTCTGTCTCTCAGTCCCTCATCCGCGAAGGTGGCGCGCGCGAGCTGGCTCGCCCGTTGGCCGACGTACAGGGCGTTCATCTCGGGGTCGTACGGCTCGAGGACCTGCGGCAGCGCCGAGCGCAGCGCACGGTCGATACCGTCGAAGGTTCGGGCCAGATCGAGTCGTGCCAGCTCCGGCACGGCGGCCACAGCCTGCGCCCAGGTCGGCGACACCAGGCCCGGCAGCGCCTGCAGTCGGGCGTCGTCCAGCCCGGCGGACCACCAGGCGAGCCAGATCGCCTGGCGCGAAGCGATCGTGGCCTGGAAGTCCGGATCGCGCGAATCGGGCCAAGGTGGCCAGCCCGACCCGGGGACGACCGGGGTCTGGTCGAGCCGCATCTGGATCGCGCGCAGGTGGTCCAGGAACCAAGGGGATGCCAGGATCTGCGCGGCATCGGGCTGCGAAGTCGTCAGCCCGCGAAAGTGGAAGATCCCGTCCACGACCGCTTCGAAGAACGGTGCGACCCACTCGAAATCCTCGTCCGGATGGAGCAGGCCACGGTAGGTCCCGGTCTCGATGCCGGTGAGGGCCGCAAGGTCCTGCAGCGTGCCGAACGAAGGCTCGTCGAAGACCACCTTGCCCAGGTCCGCCAGCATGCCTCCGGTGAGCGCCGGCCGCGCGGCCTCGTCGGCGGTCGCGTCCTGCCAGGCCCGACCGAGCGCAGCCAATCCGATCCGGCCCTGGTACCCGAGCACCATCGCGTTGGCGAGCGCATTCAGGCGCGGCGCACCGAGTCGGTCCGCGAGCCGGTTGTAAGCCTCGCGGGACGAGGGGTTGAGGGCATCGGGCCGAATGTCGAAGCCACCGTCGGCGACCCGGGGCACGAGATGCGACGCACCCGCGGGGAAACTCTGCGTGAATCGCTCGAACCGCTGGCGCGCTTCCTCGGCAGGAGGCCGGCGATCCGCGTCGGACGACTGCTGACGCCCCTGGATGGGCTGCGGCTGGAAGGCGCCCTCGCCCGTCCCCCCCGACTGCCCGGCCTGACCCCGGGGACCGTCCGACGGCCCGCCCGCCGGGCCCGAGCCGATGCCGAACGGCCACCGGGCCTGGGCGGGCTGCAGCGACTGCCGCAGCACGTGCTCGGACACGCCGTGTCGAGCCGCGGTATCCGCATGGGCGCGCTCTCGATCGACGCCGGGCAGCTCGTGCCGCCGGGCGCGCAGGCGCTCCTGCCGGGCCTGTTCGAGCTGGGCCTCGTGCCGTTCGCGCGCCCGACGCTCGCCCTCGCCCGCGGCCGTGCCATGGGTCGAGCCAGGGCCGCGGGTGTGCGTCACCTCGGCGCCGCGCGCGCGGGTGGCCGCCAGTCCACGCAGCAGGGCCGCGTCACCGCCGCCCGGCCAATCGCCACCGCGCAGCCGGTCCTGGGCCAGCCCGCGCAGCGCCTGCAGTGCGGCGGGCGAGACGCGCTCGTGGCCGGCGATCACCCGGTGGACCGTGTAGCGCAGCGCGGCCTCGTCCAGCCGACGCGCGAGCCCACGCACCTCGCCCAGCGCCCGCGGGTGCGCATCGGCGACCCCCGGCCGAGCCGCGACCGCGTCGAGGCGTCGCAGGAGCGCATCGGGCACGTGCTGGCCGCCCGCTCGGATCTGGGCGTCGGTGAACGCGCGGGGCGCGCGCTGCCACTGCGCGTGCAGCGACGCCAGCTCCCGGCGCAGACGATCGAGCTCGGAACGCTCGGGCGACGCGCCCGCGCCGGCATCCCAGGCGGGTCCTCCGGGCCGCGGATCCTGACCGGGTGGCGGCGACCGTCCCGTAGGAGGCCGGCGAGGGCCCGACTGCGGTGGCGCGCCCGGCGACGCGGGCCGATAGCGCCGCCCACCACGCCGCCCACCTCGCCGCGCTCCAGCCCGCGATACAGCTGCTGCGCCGCCGCCCTGGGATCGCCGCCGCTCTGTCGCATCAGCCCCGGCACCTGCTGGCGCAGCCGCTCGCCGACCTGATCGCCGCGCGGCAGCCACGGCATCGCGCTCTGCAGCCAGCGTCCCAACGCCTGCAGCACCTGATCGCGCTGCTCGCTGCGGCCCGCGTCGAGCCCCTTCCAGGCGATCAGCGCGGCTCCGATCGCCTCGAGGGCGACCCGCTCCAGTGCCTTGCCGACACGGGGCAGCGCGTGCACCCAGCCCGCGACCTGCGGATCGGTCTCGCCGAGCGGCGCGGTGCGCCAGGCGTCGTAGCGACCGGCCGGCGGGCTCGACCCGTCCGTCTCCGGCCACCCCGCCTCGACCACGCGGGGCGGCACCCCCCCGAGGCGCGGCCCGATGCCGTCGGTTCGGGTCACCATGCCCGGCCCGCAGCGCGCGGCATCGAACGGTCGGGGCGGTGAACAGGGTC